>CAIYQJ010000077.1 GCA_903928275.1 uncultured Chloroflexota bacterium | reverse complement strand
CGAGACGGTCAACGGCCTCTACAAGACCGAACTCATCCGGGCCCAGGGCCCCTGGCGGACCGTCGACCAGGTCGAGCTCGCGACGGCGGCGTGGGTGGCGTGGTGGAATGGCGAGCGTCTCCACTCAGCCTGCGGCGACGTGCCTCCGGCCGAGTTCGAGGCCGCCTACCATGCCCTACGAGCAGCAACCGAGGCCGCCTGAAGCCCAACCGTCAGGGTCTCCACGAAACCCAGGGCGGTTCAACCTGTCGATGGCGGTCGACACTCTGCCTACGTCCGCTACCGTATCCGCCCAATCTGGCCTTTCTGTCGGAATCCTGACGCGATCCGTGCGGGAAAACTGAACCGCCCTGACTTCGGTGGAGGCTTCATCGCTTGGAGGAAGATGGAGTCATGGCAGAGAACAGCACCAGGCACCCTTCGCAGCGGCGCTACCCGCCCGAGCTGCGAGAACGAGCGGTCCGGATGGTCCGCGAGACGATCGCCGAGCGGGGTGACCGACACGGCGCGGTGACCCGGGTCGCCGGGCAGCTCGGCATCGGCGCCGAATCGCTCCGGACGTGGGTCCACCAGGACGAGGTCGACCGCGGCAGGCGGGCAGGGCTCACGAGCGAGGAGCGCGAGCGGATGAAGCAGCTCGAGCGGGAGAACCGTGAGCTCCGCCGGGCCAACGAGATCCTCAAGGCGGCCGCGGCTTTCTTCGGGGCGGAGTTCGACCGCCGATCCGCGCGATGACCGCCTTCATCGACGAGCAGCGCACCGCCTTCGGGGTCGAGCCGATCTGCCAGGTGCTGGCGATCGCCCCGTCGTCCTACTACGCCGCGAGGGTCCGGCCGCCTTCTGCCCGGGCCATCAGCGATGCGGCCCTCTCGGCGGAGATCTCCCGCATCCACGCGGGCAACTACGCGGTGTACGGCGCGCGCAAGCTCTGGCGGGCCCTCCACCGCGAGGGCACCGAGGTCGGCCGCGACCAGGTCGGTCGCCTGATGCGCGGTCTCGGCCTCCACGGGGCGGTCCGCGGCAAGACCAGGCGCACGACCGTCGAGTCCGAGCTCTCCCCGCGTCCCGCCGACCTCGTCGAGCGCGTGTTCGCGGCAGTTGCCCCGAACCGGCTCTGGGTGGCCGACCTGACCTACGTCTCGACCTGGTCCGGGTTCTGCTACACGGCGTTCGTCATCGACGCCTTCAGCCGCGCGATCGTCGGCTGGCGTGTCTCGAGCTCGCTCCGGGCCGAGCTCGCCCTCGATGCCCTCGAGATGGCGATCTGGAGCCGGCGCTCGGCCGACCTCGCTGGGCTCGTCCATCACAGCGACAGGGGTGTCCAGTACCTCGCGATCCGCTACACCGAACGACTCGCCGACGAGGGTGCCGTCACCTCGGTGGGCTCCAAGGGCGACAGCTTCGATAACGCCCTCGCCGAGACGGTCAACGGCCTCTACAAGACCGAACTCATCCGGGCCCAGGGCCCCTGGCGGACCGTCGACCAGGTCGAGCTCGCGACGGCGGCGTGGGTGGCGTGGTGGAATGGCGAGCGTCTCCACTCAGCCTGCGGCGACGT
>CAIYQJ010000076.1 GCA_903928275.1 uncultured Chloroflexota bacterium | reverse complement strand
GCGAGCGAGTAGAGCGGTCCCGCGTATCGCGCGTGCAGCGCCTCGAGCGCGCTCTCGTCGCCGTCACGGACACGCTCGATCAGCGCGGACTCCTCGCGGCGACGCTCCCGCGCGGAGTCGTCCGTGCGCTCCGTCACGGTGCTGCGAGCGTCCGGCTCGGCTCGGTGGGCCGGGCGTCGGCCACGAGGATCGCCGCGCAGGCCCCGATGGCCGGCCGCTCGAGGATGGACGGGGCGCGCGCCACCGAGCCGTACCGCAGGAAGTCGCTATCGAGGACGTCCGGCGGCGTCGCCCGGAGAGGGTGGCCCACGACGACACGACCAGGGTCCCGGCCGGGGCATGCGCCCGGACTCCCGGTCCTCGACCTCTCAGCCGGGCTGCTCGATCCCTCCAGGGAGGTCGTCGGCGCGCGACCATCCGCTCGCGGCCCCGGCGGCCGAGTGGGCGTCGGCGAGGTCGGCGATCCCGGGCGGCAGCGGAGGAGCGGCGCGTGGAGCGCGAGGACCGTCCGCGGGGTCGGCAGGTGCACCGCTCCAGTCTAGGCGGGCGACGTGGGCGGGTCTCCCGCGGCGTCGTGGACCGCCGACGCGGATCCGGGCACTGACGGGAGGCGCGGCGGGTACGATTCGATCGTCAGAGAGGCCCGAAGAGCATCTGCGGGCCGGGTGCGCCGGTGGCTCCGCCGGTCGGCTCGAGCGTGACCATCGCGGCCTTCTTCCCCGCAAGATCGGTGCCGAACGGGACGACGATCACGCCGCTCCCGTCGGAGGTGAAGGTGGCCAGCGGATGGACGCCTGCGCCGTCGGCGTACCAGAGCTGGTAGACGCGGTCGGCGGGCGTGGCCGGCAGGTGCTGCGCGACGAGATAGGCAGCGCTCGAGCCCGGCGTGTACACGACCGTCGCGCTGGAGCCCGCCGCGGGAGGTAGCGCATCGAGCGATGCGGTGGCGTGGCGCGGATCGAGCGCGACTGCCATCGCACCCTGCTGCGCGGCGATGCGCGCCGCGAGCGCGCCGGCGTTCGCGTCGGCGGTCGCCAGCCGGTCCGAGAGCTCGACTGTCCGGAGGCCGAGGCCGACGACAGCGACCGCGAGCACGGCAACGATGGCGGCGACGGCGAACGTCCCGGCCCCGAGCCGGCGCGTCACGCCTCGGATCGTCACAGCGCCGGGTTCCGGGGGAGCCGCCGACCGGCGGTCGGCGGCGATCGACCGAAGGATGGCCTCCCACAGCGCGGCCGGCGCGCGACGTTGGACCGGCGCGAGCGACAGCGTGGCGGTCGTGTCATCGAGGTCACGGCGGAGCGCTGCGCAGGGTTTGCACCGGAGCGCGTGCACGCGGAACCGCAGGCGTTCGACGCGCGAAAGGTCGCCCATCGCGTCGCCTGCCGCTAGCTCGCGGTAGGCCCGGTGATCCATCGTGTCTCTAGTGAGCCCGCCTCCGGGAGGGACGGCCCGAGGATGTCGCAGAGCGTGACCAGCGCGGTCCGGATCCGCGTCCCTGCCGTTCCGAGCGGGATCCCCAGCTGCTCGGAGAACGTCACGTGAGTCTGGCCGCCGAAGAACGCGAGCACCGGCGCGGTGTGCCGCGCGGGCTGGAGCTCGCGGATCGCCTCGCGGCAGACGCGATCGCTGGACGTGTGCCAACCGAGCGCGAACAGCCAGGAGGAGAGGCTTCCCTTCGCCGGGTCCCCGCGCCCCGCGTCGGAGGCGGCGGGCGACCGGTCGCGAGGCGGCGAGCCCTCGGCCTGGAGCGCGGTGGTCCCGGCCGCCAGGCGCGATGCGCGACGCGGTGCCCATCCGAGCGATGCGCGCGCCAGGGGCACACCCGGCGCATCGCCGCCGGGGGCGGTGAACGCGGCACGATGCGCGTGGACGACAGAGTCGATCATGCCCACTTATCGAACGGCGGGACCGAATGGATTGGCCGGTGCCGGCGACGACGTCGCCGCGGGTCGTCGCGAGGAACGGCTCCACCCGGGCCGAGCCGCACCGGCGCCGAAGCCGGCGCGCGACCTGAGACGGCCTGCGTGCCTGCTTCCTTCTGCGCCCGCCTGCGCCCGCCTGCGCCCGCCAGCGCCCGCCACCCGACACTCTGGGTTCCGGGTGCATGGGTCGGCGACCGCGCGATGCGCGAGATCCAGGACCTTCCACGGGCGAATGACGTCAGCGGGCGCAGCTTCGCGGCGGCGGTCGCGGGCAACGACGCCCGCATGTGCGCATCCGGGTCGACGTCACCGCCGAATGTCGCTGACGCCGTGCATCCGGGCGGTGAACGTGGGCAGGCCGGCGGCAAGCGTCTCTGACACGGGGTCGAGGACGTCATCGTCGGCTCCCACGCGGACGACGCGCAGCGAGAACCGGTCGGCCCGGGATTGGACGATCCCGCGGATGATCGACCGCGCGGTCGTGTAGCCGGCCTTCTGAACGAGCCCGACGAGCGTCGCGTCGAACCCGCCGCCGACGTAGGCCATCGAGTCCGGCGCTCTTCCGACGTGAGCGGCGATGATCGCTCGGACATCGTGGATCTCGTGCCACATGGTGGACGCGCTCGCCGCGACACCCCCAGGCAGCATCGCGAGCTGGAAGTGGTGCACGTCGTGCGCACCGATCCCATTGCCCGCCTTCGCCAGGCGGACGACCTCCGGCCATCCGATCGCCCGGGTCGCGATCGCATCGAGCGTGAGGTAGAACTCCGCGACCATGTGGCGCAGGCGAAGCATCGGGAGCACCGTGGAGGCCCACGACGAGAAGCCGTCGTCGAACGTGAGGATCACCGGCTTCCTCGGCAGGGGCGCGCCGGTGTCCCAGTGGGCGGCGAGATCCCGCGGCAGGATCGTGGTGTAGCCGTTGGCGGCGATCCAGTCGAGCTGGGCCGCCAACGCCGCGGGCAACACGTCGTAGGCGAGGAAGTCGCGCTGGCGGGCGTGACTCCACGTCGCGAACCCGGGCGGGGCGGACTGGACGCGATGGTAGTACAGGATCGGGACCGCACCCGCAGGGATCGGCGGCAGCGGCGTCTTCGTCGGGGCGCCGGACCTCGACGGGCTCGGCCGAGGAGTCTTGGGGGAGGCCGTCGGCGAGGAGGGCGACGACGGACGCAGGGCAGTGCCGGACGTCGATGCAGCCGGCGCCACGGCGCTCGACGAGGAACTCGGCGGGACAGTCGTCGTACCGCAGCCCGCGAGAACGACGGCCGAGAGGAGCAGCGTCAGGCAGCGGATCATGTCAGGGTCGGCGCTCCGTCACGAGGCGCGAGCATATCGGACCAGCGCGGCTCACGCCTCCGGTCGTGAAGAGGGTCAGCCGCCATGTCCGGCTGGATCTCGCGCAGCCAGGACCATGCTGGACCGATGCGCAGGCAGCCGGTGGCGCGACCCTGGAGCAGCAGGAGACCCTCGAGCCCGGGCTTGCCCACCGGCCCTTCCCGGCGCACGTCGGGCTGACCACCGCGGGCCTCACGGCGGCGGGCACGATCATCGACGTGCGAGCCACTCGGGCACGAACGATGAGCGCGACGTGCGGGTGAGGGCGGACGCGACGCATTCGGCCTGGACTTCAACGGCGAGGGCGGCTAACGGATCCACGGCCAGGACCAGCACGCAAGGGACGCTGTCGCGGGACTGACCGCCACCTCGACTGGACTCGGTAGAGGGCCGAGGTCGGCGAGATTGAACGAACCCCGCCCGAGCCGGCCTCATACAGGTGATGGCATCCTCCCGCCGACCGGTGCGCTGGAGCGAACCGTGCAGGATAGGTGCCAGGAAGCGAGGATCGGTGCAGTCTGCGGTCGTCGAGCGCGCGCAACACGGTGACACGGAGGCCTTCGAGGTCCTGGCCAGGGAGGCCGGGGGCCGGCTCGTCGCGGTGGCCTTCCGGATCCTGCGCGACGTCCCGGCCGCCGAGGACGCCGTCCAGCAGACCCTCGTGACGGCCTGGCGCGAGCTCCCTGGGCTGCGTGATCCCGATCGCTTCGAAGCCTGGCTCTACCGGATCCTCGTCCGTGCTTGCGCGGCCGAGGCCCGGCGCGTCAGGCGGTGGCAGGCCACGATCCGTGACGTCGCGCCGGACGCTTCCGCCGATTCGACCGCCTACGGGCGCGTCGCCGATCGCGACGAGCTGGAGCGTGGCTTTCGCCGCCTGACCCCCGACCAACGGGCGGTCATCGTCCTGCGCTACTGGGGCGACCTGCCGCAGGAGGAGATCGCAGAGACGCTCGAGATCCCCCTGGGGACCGTGAAGTCCCGGCTGCACCACGCGACCGCCGCTCTGCGCTCGGCCCTGGAGGCTGACGCTCGCCCGGCCCTGATCGAGGAGCGACTGGCATGACGAGGCCGAACCGCCCGATCCTCACCGATGAGGAAGCCGACGCGAGGCTGCGCGCGTGGATGGAGCCGGGGCCACGATCGCTCTCCGAGCCTGTTCTCCAGCGTGTCCTCGCGTCGGTGCACACGACGAGGCAGATGCCGGCCTGGCGGGCCCGGCCCAGAGTGCCCCGAACGATCTGGACGGCCCGCTTCGCGGCCGCGGCGGCCGTCGTGCTCGTCGGGGCGGTGG
>CAIYQJ010000075.1 GCA_903928275.1 uncultured Chloroflexota bacterium | reverse complement strand
GCCTCGTGCGCGCCGGATGAGCACATCGTCGTGGGGCGGGTGTACCCGCTAGGCGACTGTCAACCCAACGCTCGGCCGACGCCGATCCGGAGCTGCCCACCGGGCCAGCGCCTCGTCGTGGGGCGGGTGAACCCGGACGGGGACTGCTACCCGGCCTTCTCGCCGTAGCACCGGCTCGATCGGGGCGCCAGCGTGCTCAGAGGTCCGCCCGGCCGCGGGCCCGGCGCGACCCGGACCGCGGAAGCGCCACCCCGTACGATGCCGTCATGGGCGGCGCAGCGACACCGAGCACGCTTCTCCTCATCGTCGGCTTCCTGGCGGCGATGCCGATCGCTGCGTTCCTCGCTCGCAGGCTCCGGCTGCCCTACACGGTCGTGCTCGTCCTCCTCGGCCTCGTCGTCTCGGCGTTCCCGATCGCGGCGGGCGTCGGCATCGCGCCCGAGTCGGTCGTCGCGCTCCTCATCCCGGGGCTCGTGTTCGAGGCGGCCTACCGGCTCGATGGGGATGACCTGCGGCGGACCTCTGCCGGCGTGGCGCTCCTCGCGATCCCCGGGGTGTTCGTCACGGCAGCCATCGTCGCGGCGGTGCTCGTGACGACGACCTCGATGTCGCTCCAGGGCGCCGTCCTCGTGGGGGCGATGGTCTCGGCGACCGACCCGATCGCGACCGTCTCCACCATGCGCTCTCTCCGTGCGCCCCGCCGTCTCGTCACCCTCGTGGACGCCGAGAGCCTGTTCAACGACGGCACGGCGGCGGTGCTCTTCGTCGTCGCCCTCACGGCGATGAGTGGCCACACGACGCCGGTCGACGCCGGGATCGAGTTCGTCGTGGGGATCGTGGGGAGCGCGGCGATCGGCCTCGCGGCCGGGCTGCTGATCGCATGGCTGGCGTCGCGCACGGACGACCACCTCATCGAGCTCACGCTCACGCTCCTCGCGGCGTACGGGACGTACGTCGTCGCCGACCTCCTCCACGAGTCGGGGATCATCGCGTCGGTCGTGGCGGGTGTCGTCATGGGCACCTACGGCCGGCGTACCGGGCTCTCGGCGCGCGCGCAGCTCGCGATCGACGAGGTGTGGGAGTTCCTCGCCTTCGTGCTGTCGGCGACCGTCTTCCTCCTGATCGGCATCGCCATCCCGTTCGACGTTCTCGCGGCGGCAGCGATCCCCATCGCGGTCGGCGTCGTCGCGGTCCTCATCGGGCGCGCCGTCGTCGTCTACGGGCTCCTTGGCGGCGCGTCCGCGCTCGCGAGTGCCGTGAGCCACCGGCCGCGCATCCCCCTCGGGTGGCTCCACGTCCTCAACTGGGCCGGACTGCGCGGGGCCATCGCCACCGCGCTCGCCCTCTCGCTCCCGGCGGACGTCCCGGACCGGGCGCTCGTGCAGGGCACGGTCTTCGGGATCGTGCTGTTCACCCTCATCGTGCAGGGGACCACCGCGGGGGCCGTGATGCGCTGGGCGCGGGTCGGCGGTGACGAGCCCGACGAGGGGCACGACGCTGACAGGTCGGGTGCGGGCGCACCGGCCGACTGAACTCCGTTGGGCCGCCCATGAACCCATCGTCGGTGCGGCCGCCGG
>CAIYQJ010000074.1 GCA_903928275.1 uncultured Chloroflexota bacterium | reverse complement strand
GGTGGGCACGCGACGCGGAGGCGACCGCAGGACCCCTGCCGTCCGGCACCCCGCCATGGGACCGTCAGTCGCCCCCGACGGGACGTATGGACATATGCGCACATTCGCAGATGACTGAGACTTCCGCCATGGACTCCATCGACGTGCTCCAGGCCGAGGTGCTGCGGACGCTCGCCAGCCCCCGTCGATTGCAGATCATCCATCTCCTTGCAGAGGGGCCGCGCGACGTCGGCCGGCTCGCCGGCGAGCTCGGCATCAGCCAGCCCAACGCCTCCCAGCACCTCGCCGTCATGCGAGCCGCGGGTGTCGTGGAGGCCGAGCGCGTCGGTCGCGAGGTCGTCTATCGGCTCGCGGACCCGGACGTCGTCACCGCGTGCTCGATCATGCGCGGCTTCCTGCTCCGGCGGCTCGCGCGCCT
Source organism: uncultured Chloroflexota bacterium (assembly GCA_903928275.1). Lineage (GTDB taxonomy): Bacteria > Chloroflexota > Limnocylindria > Limnocylindrales > CSP1-4 > CAIYQJ01. The sequence continues at coordinate 3,151 of CAIYQJ010000074.1, read as the reverse complement.
GTCCCGGCTCTCCGACCGGGCCACCGCCAGCGGCGTGCCCGGCCCGGCCCCCGATACGTCCCCTGCGTGAGGTCACCAATGAGCGACACCCTGAACCTGGTCCTCTTCTCCGGCACGGACGACAAGCTCCAGGCCGCGGCCGTCCTCACCGCCGGCGCCGCCGCGCTCGGGAAGCGCGTGAACATCTTCCTGCAGTACTGGGCGCTCGACTCCTTCCGCGCCGACCGGATCGACCTCGACCACGGCCTGGCTCCCGAGGCCGGCGAGGCGGGCCGCGCTGCCGTGGACGCGCTCCGCGCCGCCGGGCAGGCCAGCTGGAAGTACACGCTCGCCCAGGCCAAGGAGCTCGGCGACGTCGACATCCAGGCCTGCTCGCTGTCGATGGACATCCTTCATATCGAGGAATCGGACCTCGACCCCATCGTGGACGGTGTCGAGGGCGTCACCGCGTTCTACCTGAACGCCGACGACGGCGAGATCGTCTTCATCTGACCCACGCAGGAGCGCGGCCGCCTGAAGGCGACCGCCGAGGAGAGGAAGGGCGCATGTCCACTCTGCAAGTCGCGAAGACCGTCGACGCGAAGGGCCTCAGCTGCCCGATGCCGATCGTGAAGACGGCACAGGCCATCAAGGAGATGCCGTCCGGGGCCCTCCTCGAAGTGCTCGCCACGGACGCCGGGTCCCAGAAGGACTTCGTCGCCTGGGCGAAGTCGACGGGCAACGAGCTCGTCGAGCAGACGACGGACGCCGGCGTGTTCCGGTTCATCCTCCGGAAGAAGTAAGAAGCGAGGACCGGAGCATGACCGCACCGACGCTCGAGCCCCAGGTGGACATCGCGGGTCGCCACGTCGACCAGGTCGTGGAGGAGGTGCCGTTGACGGCACCGATGCCCGCGGCCGCGGCCGAGCCGCCGACCACCAGGGACATCATCATCATCTGCTTCAGCGGCGACCTCGAGAAGACGTGGGCGACGATGATCCTCGCGTCGACCGGCGCCGCGATGGGCGTGAAGACCCGTGTCTTCGTCACGTTCTGGGGCCTCCAGACCTTCGTCAAGGACGGCAGGCGCGTCACGGGCGAGAACTGGATGCAGAAGATGCTCGCGATGATGCAGCGACCCGGCGTCTCGCACCGCAAGCTCAGCAAGATGAACTTCCTGGGCATGGGGCCGTGGATGATGCGGTCGCTCGCCAAGAAGTACCACGTGGCGAGCCCGAAGGAGCTGCTCGAGGCCGCCCAGGCGATGGGCGTCGAGTTCATCCCGTGCCAGATGACGATGGACATGTTCGGCCTGACGACCGACGACTTCGTCGAGGGGATGGGCGAGCCGGTCGGTGCGGCCACCGTCATCGGCCTCATCACCGAGGGCAGCGCCCCGATCTTCATCTGACGTCCCCGCGGCGCTGGAGCCCTGCGCCGCGACCGCACACCGCCGGTCCGCCGCGTGACGGGGCTTCCCGCCACGTGTCGGGCCCGCCGAACGGAAGGAAGCGCATCGCAGTGACCGATACAGCGATACCTGCCGTCACGCGCACCATCGACGCGCGCGGCTCGTTCTGTCCCGGACCGCTCATGGAGCTGATCCGCGGCATCAAGGAGGGCCAGGTCGGCGACGTCCTCGCCGTGCTCTCCAACGACAAGGGCAGCAAGACCGACATCCCCAAGTGGGTCGAGAAGGCCGGCCATCACCTGATCGGTGTCTTCGACCGCGGGGACTACGATGAGATCGTCGTCGAGAAGCTGCGGTAGCCGTCGATGAAGCGCGTGCTCGTCCTCGGGGGCGGCGTCGGGGGGACCCTCTCCGCCAACCTGATCTCCCGCAAGCTGAAGAAGCAGATCGATCGCGGCGAGGCGGACGTCACCGTCGTCGATTCGACCGGCCAGCATGTCTACCAGCCGGGGTTCATGTACATCGCCATGGGTGGCGAGAGCGCGCAGAAGCTCCAGCGCCCCGAGCGCCGACTCCTCGACGACCGGGTGAACCTGGTCGTCGCCACGGCGACCGGGATCAACGTCGAGGCCTCCACGGTGGAGCTTGACAACGGCGACCGCCTCCACTACGACCAGCTCGTGCTGGCGACCGGCTCGCGGATCCTACCCGAGCGCATCGAGCACTTCGCGGAGGCCGCGCACCACTTCTACAGCGCGGCCGCGGCCCTGAAGCTCCGCAAGGCGCTCGACGCGTTCACCGGTGGCACGATCGTCGTCGGCATCGCGGGCATGCCGTACAAGTGCCCGCCGGCGCCGCTCGAGGTCTCGTTCCTCATCGAGTCCGAGCTCCGCGACCGTGGCCTTCGCGAGAAGACGACGATGCACTACTGCTCGCCGATCGGACGCGCCTTCACGATCGAGAGCGTCTCCGAGATGGCGACGCCCATCCTCGCGGAGAAGGGGATCGAGCTCCACACGTTCTTCAACGTGGACGAGATCGACCCCGCCGCGAAGCTCGTGAAGAGCATGGAGGGCGAGGAGCTCGCGTATGACCTCCTCATCCTCGTGCCGCCGCACGCGGGCGCGCAGCTCGTGATGGACGCCGGCCTCGCGCCCGCCCCGGGCGGCTGGCTCCCCACCGACCGGCACACCCTCAAGGTCGGCAAGCGCGACAACGTCTTCGCGCTCGGTGACGCCACGGATCTCCCGCTCTCCAAGGCCGGATCCACGGCCCACTTCGAGGCGCCGGTCGTCGCTGAGCAGGTCGCCGCCAACATCGTCGGCCGAACGCCCGCGGGGAAGCACGCGAGCTACGAGGGCAAGGTCATGTGCTTCTTCGAGGTCGGCGACGGGAAGGGCACGCTCCTCCAGTTCGACTACGACCACCCCCCAAAGCCCCCCAAGCCCAACAGGGTCTGGCACCTGGGCAAGATCGTCTTCAACAAGACGTACTGGAACACCGTCCCCAAGGGCAGGGTGTGAACAGTACACACTCGTCTAGGAGCGCCCGGAGCTCGGCCCGAGCGTTCCACTCGACCGCCTGACCGTTCAGCGTGCCGTTCGCGAGGAGTGCCCGCGGGAGGAGCCCCTGCGCGCTCGCCGGTGCCTGCCGCCACGTCTTCCCCACGTCCGCGAGGAGATCGGCGACCGTCTCCATCGAGGCGACGTTCGGCATCGCGACCACCGCGAGCTCCGTCCTGAGCTCCGCTGACTGTGCCCG
>CAIYQJ010000073.1 GCA_903928275.1 uncultured Chloroflexota bacterium | reverse complement strand
GGAACTCCGGCGGCGGGAGCTCCGGCGGCGGGAGCTCCGGCGGCGGCGGGAACACGACGCCCGTCGGGCCCACGCAGTACACCGGCGGTCGGCTCACCTGGCCGGTCGTGGGCGGGGGCAACTACATCAGCCAGTACTACCACTACGGCCACCCGGCCATCGACATCGCCGCCGAGTACGGCTCGCCCGTCATCGCGGCCGCCGGCGGGCGCGTCGTCTTCGCGGGATGGCGCTCCAACGGCGGCGGGTACCAGGTCTGGATCGACCACGGGAACGGGCTGTACACGACGTACAACCACCTCTCGGCGGTCGCCGTCGGGGCCGGCCAGTCGGTGGGAGGCGGCCAGCGCGTCGGGAGCGTCGGCCAGAGCGGCTCGGCGACGGGTCCTCATTGCCACTTCGAGGTCTGGCAGGGCTTCCCGTGGGGCGGCGGCGACCGCGTCAACCCGCTCGCCTACCTCCGCTGAGCAAGGACCTTTCCGCGCCGCCCTCCACCCCGGGCGCGGCGCCCGCCTCGCCCGACGGCATCGGGGCATCCGGCGCCGACGGGACCGGGCGGCCCCGCATGCGAGAATGAGACCATGTTCCTCGACCGCGTGAAGATCTGGGTGAAGGCCGGGGCCGGCGGCGATGGTGCTGCGACCTTCCGGCGGGAGGCCCACGTCCCACGCGGCGGCCCGGACGGCGGCGACGGCGGACGCGGAGGCTCGGTGCTCCTGCGCGTGGACCCCGGCCAGACGACGCTGCGCGACTTCCGCTACAAGCATCACTTCAGTGGCGGCGACGGTGGCCGAGGCGAGGGCCAGCGTCGACACGGCAAGGCCGGCGCGCCGCTCGAGATCGAGGTCCCGCCGGGCACCTCGGTCTTCGACGACAAGACGGGCGAGCTCGTCGCGGATCTCGTCGAGGCGGGGCAGACCGCCGTGGTGGGGCGGGGCGGCCGGGGCGGCCTCGGCAACGTCCATTTCGCGACATCGACCCACCAGACGCCGCGGCACGCGCAGAAGGGCGAGCCGGGCGTGGAGCGCTGGCTGCGCCTCGAGCTCCGCCTCATCGCCGACGTCGGCCTCGTGGGGCTCCCGAACGCGGGCAAGTCCACGCTCCTCGCGGCGCTCACGGCGGCCACCCCCAAGATCGCGGCATACCCGTTCACCACGCTCGAGCCCAACCTCGGCGTGATGGAGCTCGGCCCGGATGACGCGCGGCGGCCCACCGTCGCGGACGTGCCGGGGCTCATCGAGGGGGCCTCCGACGGCGCCGGGCTCGGGCACGCCTTCCTCCGGCACGTCGAGCGGACCCGGATCCTCGTCCACCTCGTGGACGGAGCCGACCCGGACCCCGAGTGGGACCACGACGTCATCCGCGAGGAGCTGCGCGCCCACGACCCGGCGCTCCTCGAGAAGCCGATGCTCGTGGCCTACAACAAGATCGACCTGCCGGCGGCCGCGGAGCGCTGGCCGGAGTTCCGCGACGCGCGTGCGCGCGACGGCATCCGGTGCATCGCCGTGAGCGCCGACCGCGGCTCCGGCCTCGACGACCTCCGGGCGATCATCGCCGACCTCCTCCCCGACGACGCGGAGATGTCGGCGCCGCCCGAGCCCGCCGGCGTCGTCGTCCACCGTCTCGAGACGCTCGACGACACCTTCTCGGTGACCCTCGAGGGCCCCGGCGCGTACCGTGTCCGCGGCCGCCGGATCGAGCGGATCGCGGTCCAGACCGACTTCGAGGTCGAGGAGTCGGCCCACCGCTTCCAGCGCTCCCTGGACCGGCTCGGGATCGACGGGGCGCTCCGCCGCGAGGGCATCGCAGCGGGCGACGTCGTGCGCATCGGCGCGACCGAGCTCGTCTGGGAGGGCGACATCTGGAACCAGGACGAGTGACGGGCGGCGCGACGGCTGCCGCGCCGCAGCGGGCGGTGCCCGGGCGGATCGGGATCCTCGGGGGGACGTTCGACCCCATCCACCTCGGTCACCTCGCTGCCGCCGAGGAATCGCGCGAGGCGCTCGGGCTCGAGGCCGTCCTGTTCGTCCCCGCGGGCCTCCCGCCGCACAAGCCGGACCGGCCCATCTCGAGCGCGGCACATCGGCTCACGATGGTCGAGCTCGCGATCGCCGGCAACCCGGCATTCCGCGCCAGCCGGGCCGAGATCGACCGGGTCGGCCCGTCCTACGCCGCCGACACCGCCGCGATCATCGGCGACGGGATCCGCGCAGCAGGACGCGAGCCCGACCTCTGGTGGATCCTGTCGGCCGAGGCGTTCGCGGGCCTCGCGTCGTGGCGCGACCCGGAGCGACTGCTCGCCGCATGCCGGATGGCGGTCGTCCCGCGGCCGGGGGCGCGGCCGCCCGTGCGTGCGTCGGTCGAGGCGCTGTTCCCCGGGCTCGGCGACCGCGTCGTCGCGCTGGATGGCCCCATCCTCGACATCTCGTCTACGCTCATCCGCGACCGTGTCGCCGCCGGCCGTTCCATCCGCTACCTGGTGCCGGATGCGGTGGCCGCGTACGTCGAGGAGCACCACCTGTATACGAGCGACCTGTGGAGGACGAACTGACCGTGACCGACCCCGTGACCGCTGCGCTGCCGAGACCGGATGGCCTGCCGAGTCGTGCGGACCCCATGCCGGCCGCACCCGACGCCGTGTCGCCCCTCGACATCGCGCGCATGGCCGTCGAGGCCGCCGAGGACAAGAAGGCCGCCGATATCGTGCTGCTCGACGTGATCGGGCTGACGACGATCGCGGACTACTTCGTCATCTGCTCGGGCGGGAGCGAGCGACAGCTCTCCGCGATCGCGGACGCGATCGTCGAGCGCGTCGCCGCCGCGGGCGTCCGACCGTACGCGCGCGAGGGCGCGGCGCTCTCCCACTGGCTCCTCGTCGACCTGGGGTCTGTCATCGTGCACGTCCTCGCGCCGCCGGAGCGCGACTTCTACCAGCTCGAGCGGCTCTGGTCGCTGGCGAAGACGGTCGTCCGCGTGCAGTGACGGTCGCGGCCGGAGCCTCTCGACGAAGGCGTCGGGCCGCCCGTCGTACGGTCGGGGTGGTACGAGAGGGTCATACGGCACCACGCGGCGCGCGGATACCATCGCCGCAGGCGACGGGACCTCAGCCGTCGACGCGAACGAGGTGCGACCGCATGACCGCCCGGCAGGATCGCTGCCCCGAGTGTGGCAGACGCCTCCACGAGTCGCGCTTCGACACGGCCTTCCGGCTGGAGGACGATTCGGAGCGACTCTGCTTCGATCTGCGCGGCGGCCTGTGCCTCCAGTGCAACCAGCTGTTCGCCGACCCCGACGACATCGAGGCCCTCGGGCTCCGACGCGGCCGGTGCGTCTTCGCGATCGAGAGCGACAGCGTCCTGCGCGAGCGAGCCGCCCACTTCGCCGATTGAGCGCGCGGCGGCTCCGCGTGACGCCTCCGCGCGACGTCAGCGGGGGGCGACGCGCTCCACGACCCAGAGCGTGAGCTCGAGGCGCTGCGCGCGCTCCGACGACGACCGCTCGCCCTTCATCGCCGCGTCCGCGATCAGCAGGCCCTCGAGGGCCGCTGCGAGCTCGTCATCGGTCCAGCGGCGCGCCTCGTCGAGGATGCGATCGACCCGCCACTCCACCTTGCCGAGGTCCGGCTCGGTCCGCGCGCGGTCGGACCCGACACGGCGCCCCCCGGCGCTCTCCGCGCCGGCCGTCGCGGGAAGCCAGCCGAGCGACCGCGCGATCGCGATCTTCGGCTCGCCACGCCCCGCGAGGTCTCGGGCGATCGCGAGCTCGCGCAGCCGCCGGTGGATGCGGGCGACGAGCACCGGCGGGGCCGTGGTCGCCGTCGCGCGCTCCATGAGCGCGACCGCCTCCTGTGCCCGCCGGGACCCGATCGCGTCGATGAGTCGGAACAGCGATGCGGGGAGGCGCTCGGTGACGACGGCCGCGACGTCCGCTGCCGTCACAGCCCCGTCCGGCCGGTACAGGGCGAGCTTCGCCAGCTCGGCGGCCGCCGTCGCCGCGAGCGCCCGCCTGTCGATGTCCTTCTCCCGCTCGAGGCCGCCGATCCTCCGGGCGAGCTCCTGGGCAGCGGGTCCGTCGAGATGGGCGCCGAGGGTGGGGCCCGTCTCCCGGATCCACGCGGTGATGTCACGGGGGAGATCGACCTTCGTGACCTCGCCACCTGCCTCGCCGACGGCCGACCGCAGCGCCGCGAATCCCGCGGGCTGCTTGCCCATCTCGTTGACGAGCCCGAGGAGAGCAAGGGCGTTGCCCGGCGCCACGCTCCGGATCGCAGACAGGAGCGCGCCCCGGGCGGTCTCCGACCGTGCCAGCGCGGCTGCGTCCGTCACGATGACGAGGGTGCCGTCGCCGAACAGCGAGCCGGTCGCGACGCTTTCGAAGATGAGCCCCGCCTTCTCCTCCGCCTCGTCCCCACGGCGCCAGGACCCGGCCACGCGGACCGTGCGGATCGTGGACCCCGCCCCGCCGGCCACGCGGTCTCCCAGGGCGATCGCGGCGCGCTCCAGGCCGAGGACGTCGTCGCCGTGGTAGAGGCCGACGGCGGCCGGGTTCCCGGTCTCGCCCGTCATGCTCGGTGGCCTCGGTCGGGCGCGGCCGCGGATCGGTGAGCGGCGCGGAACGCCGGGCCCGTCCATCGAAGTCGCTCGACCGCGCTGGGCGACGTCCCCGCGAGCGCACAGACATCCGCCTCCAGGCGCACGGCGCGCGCCCGGACCGCGACGATCGTCGCGCCATCCCACCCGGAGCCGTCCTCGCGGGGCGGGTAGCGCCGCGCCCATGACGCGAATCGCTCGTCGAGCGTCTCGAGGCGCTGGCCGGCCCGCTTGTCGGCGTACGCGACGATGCGCCCCTCGTCGCTCGCCGCGACGGACCAGGCCGCGAAGTCGGCAGCGTCCACGAGGCGGGTGACCGGGTGCCCCGCCACGACCGGGGCGAGCTCCGCGTGGCCCCGCGCGGTCAGCCAAAACGCCGAACCGTTCCCGTGCGGCTCGCCGCCGGCGTCGGCCGACCCCACGATCTTGTCGATGTCGTGGAGGAGAGCCGCCGACTCGACGAGCCGCCGGTCCACGCGTCGGCCCGCGGCGACCGCTCGGAGCGCGAGCCAGCCCGCGACCTCCGCCACGGCCCGCACGTGGTGGAGGAACCACGGCGGCGGGTCCAGGGAGAGGAGGAGCGCGGCGGCCTCCACGCGGCCGGGGACTGTCATCGGCCCGATGGTACAGGAGCGCCATCGCCGGACCGGCGACTTCCGGGCCGGCGACCTCCAGGCCGCCGCCGATGCTCCCGCCGCCGACGTTCCCACCGCCCATGTCCCCACCGCCGGCGTTCCCACCGCCGACGCCGGCGCCCTGCTCCGCGCGCACCTCCAGGCGCCCGTCCGCGATCGTCGCGGTGACGGTGCCGTCGTGGTCCGTGCGGAAGACCCGCGCTCCGTGCGCGGCGAGACGCCCGAGCGTCTCGGGGTTCGGATGGCCGTACGTGTTCCCGGCACCCACCGACACGACCGCGATCCGAGGCGCCAGCGCGGCGAGGAGCGCGTCCGATGACGCGGTCGCGCTGCCGTGGTGGGCGACCTTGTAGAGCGCGACATGCGGCAGGCCGCGCGCCACGAGCGTGGGATCGACGTCGTCCTCCGCGTCGCCGGCGAGGAGGAACCGCACGCCGTCGCTCTCGCCGAGCAGCACGACCGAGCTGTCGTTCACGACACGCCCGTCGCTCGAGGGCTCATGCGGCACGGCCGCGGCGTCGGGCCAGAGGACCCGCAGCTGCAGCGCATCGACGCGCAGCGTGTCCCCGGTCGCGATCGTCCCGGCCGGGATCCGCCCGGCGGTGACCGCGCTCCGCCAGGCGCCGTACCCGGGACCCGCACCCGGCATCCCGGGCTCCACGACCCGGCCGATGGTGTAGCGGCCGACGAGGCCCGGCAGTCCGCCGGCGTGATCGTCGTGCGGGTGGGTGAGCACGACGAGGTCGATCCGCCGATCCCACGGGGGGATGCGCGCGTCGAGCGCGGCGACGAGCCGGTCCGGATCGGGGCCGCCGTCCACGAGGAGCCGACCTCCGTGGCCGCCCTCGACGAGGATGGCGTCGCCCTGGCCGACGTCGAGCACGATGATCCGCGCGCGGCCGTCTGGCATGCGCGCCGCGCCGATCCCCACCCCCACGAGCAGGACCGCGACGGTCGCGACGAGAGGCCGGGCCCGACGCAGTCGCGAGCCGTGCGCCGTGCCGTCGGCCTTCGTTCGCGGCCGTCCACCGGCGCCCTTCGTGGAGTGGCGGCCGGCGACGCCCCGGGGCCGGGCGGGCGTCCCCCGGACCCGCCATGCGCTCCGGACGCGGCCCAGCGCAGGCGCGAGCGCGGCTCGCCCCTGCGCGGTGCCCGCGAGCAGGACGGCCGCACACGCCAGGATCGCCGTCGCCGCGTCCCACGGCGGAGAGACGGTGACGCTCGCGAACGGGACCCGGGCCGCGGCCGTCGCCGCGAGGATGATCGCCTCGAATCCGACCCACGCCGGGATCCCGGAGAGCGCCGCGACGGCCGATGGCAGTCCCGCGGCTGTCGTCGCCCCGCCTGCGAGGGCGACCGCGCCGGCCCCCATCGCGGGCGCCACGAGCGGCGCCACGAGGAGGTTCGCCGCCGGGGAGACGAGCGACAGCCGCCCGAACGCGACGAGGATGAGCGGCAGCGTGGCAGCCTGGGCCGCGAGCGACACGCCGAGCGTCTCCGTGATCCACGCGGGCATCCGCCCGCCGGTGATCCTGCCGATGCGCGCGGTGAGTGGCGTGCCCCACGCGAGGAGGCCGGCGGTCGCGGCCGCCGACAGGCGGAACCCCACGTCGCCGACGGTCGCGGGGTCAACGACGAGCATCGCCACGACGGCCCACGCGAGCGCGGCCGCGGCGGCGGCGCGTCGGCCCGATTCGCGCGCGACGAGGACGATCCCCGCCATGAGGGCCGCGCGCACGACGGACGGCGTCGCCCCGACCACGCCGACGTACGCGCAGACCGTGACGAGAGTGACGATCGTCCTCGGGCGTCGCGCCAGCCGGCGAAGCAGGATCCCGAGAGCGACGACGACGATCGCGATGTTCCAGCCCGAGATCGCCACGACGTGACTGAGCCCGGTCGTCGTGAAGTCGGCCGCGACGGCGCGGTCGACGCGCTCGCGCAGGCCGAGCAGGATCCCCGCGGCGAGCCCGCCGGCGGGCTCCGGGACGGCCGCCCGGAGCGCCCGGTCGCCGAGACCGCGGAGCCAGCGAAAGGCGGCACCGACGCCCCCATCGGGCGGATCCACCCGGATCGACGGCGTGAGGAGCGACGCGGCGATGCCGCGGGCCGCGAGCGACAGTCCGTACGCGTCGTCGCCGGGCGGGACCGCCTTGCCGGAGACCGTCACCCGCATCCCCGCCCCCACCTCCGGGAAGCGCGGTCCACGTACTTCGACACGCGCGGCGGGCTCGTCGACCTCGAGCACGAACCGCTGCCGACCGTTCAGCGGCGTCGAGACGCTCACGACGCGCCCGCTCCACGCGGCCTGGGCAGCGAGACCGGCCCCAGCGTCCCCGGGTGGTGCGGTCACGGCCCCGATGGCGATCCGGCCGAGCACGATCGCAGCCCCGAAAGACACCGTCGCGACGCGGACGGCACCGGGCCGGCCGACGGCGAGCAGGGCCATCGCCGCGACCGCAGCGACCGCCGTGGCGACGGCCGCCGCGCCCGGCCCGAGCTCGACGAGCGTGCCCGCGAGCGCCGCGCCGATCGCGCCGATCGCGACCAGTGCGGGGCGCGTCACGGTCCCACGGTGACGAGCGGCGCGATCTTCGCGTAGGTCGCCGCCGTGACCACCTTCCGGTCCTTGAGCTCGCGGACCGCGCGGAACGGTGCCGTGGCCCGGGCCGCGATGATCTTCCCGGCCGTGACCGGTCCGATCCCCGGCAGCGCGTCGAGCTCCGAGGCGGTCGCCCGGTTCACGTCCACGAGACGTGGCGCCGTGCTCGCGCCCGGCCGCGACGAGGCATCCGCCGTGCCGGCACCCGCCGACGCGCTCGCCTCGCCGATCACCGGGACATGGATCCGGTCGCCGTCGGAGACGTGCGCCGCCAGGTTGACCTCCGCGGCCGCACGTACGACGTCCACGTTCGGCGCGTATCCGCCGGCCGCCGCGATCGCGTCGCCGACGCGGGAACCGGTCGGGAGCCGCGCGAGACCCGGGCGCGGCACCGCTCCCTCCACGTCGACGACGATGGATGCCGCGCCCGACGCCAGCGCCGCCGCACCGCTCGACCCACCGATGCCGTCCGAGGCACCGGCCGCACCGGCGCTCGCGACCGCGCCCGCGCCCGGTGGGCCGGGACTTGCGGCCGCATCCACGACGACCGCCGTCGCGCCGCCGGCGCCGAGGAAGATGACGAGGGCGCCGGCGGCCACCGCGCCCGCCGCGACGCACAGCGCCAGGGGCACCCAACGGGCCAGGATCCGCGACCTGCCGTCCGTGGTGCCGTCCGCGGCCGCGTCCGCCGCGACGAGCGCGCCGGTCTCCCACGCGCGCCCGCCGACGGTGGGTCCGGCCCATCCGCCGGCCGCAGGCGGGGAACCCGGGCGCAGGCCTGCTTCTCCGGGCGGCCCGACCTCGCGGGCGTCCGACCCGTCGACGTCACCGAACGTCCGCCAACCGGCGCGCGACTCGTCCACGTCCGCTCCCGCGAGTCCATGGGTCGGGCGCTCGGCGGCGCTCGACCGGGCCGGGGCGGGATGGCGTCCGCCACACCGCGGGGGCACGAGCGGTGCAGCGGACGACGGGGACGAGTCTCGCCCAGGGCGCTCACTCGCCGGTCATCGCCGGGTCCGCCGCCGATCCGCGCGCCGTCCGCGGCCGGCGAGAGCCCCGCGGCCGGCGAGTCCCCCGCGGCGCTCGTCCGGCGACCGGCCGCCGTCCGCGGCGGCGGGCCAGCCCTATCCGCGCTCGAGGATCGGGAGTACCTCGGTCGCGAGCCGCGTCATCGATTCCTCGTCGTACGGAGCGGGGAACCCGGCGACGAGGTGGCGGTAGCCGATCGCCGCGTAGCCGGCGAGCCGCTCCGCGATCTGCTCCACGGTGCCGACCGGCTGGTCCTCCCAGAGCGGCGCGTCTCCGTTGCGCGCGAAGATCTCCCGGTGGACGCGATGCGCCTCCTCGGCTGTGTCCCGGATGATCACCGTCCCCACGCTCGTCGTCCGCTCGATCTCGGACGGATCTCGCCCGACCGCCTCGCAGTGGCGGAGGAGGACCTCCTCCTTGTGGCGGACCGCCTCGAGGCCACCGCCCACGTTGTTCGCGTCGGCGTACCTGGCGACCAGCTTGAGCGTCACCTGTTCGCCGCCACCGCCCACGAGGATCGGGAGCCGGGCCTGGACGGGCGCCGGGAGGTTGCGCACGGCCTTCGCCGCGTAGCGCGGCCCGCTCGCCGTGGGCTGCTCGCCGTGGAGCATCCCGCGGATGACCGGCAGGGCCTCGCCGAGCCAGCGGAGGCGTTCGGGGAACCCCTCGCCGAAGCGGAGACCGAACGCCGTGTGCTCCTCCTCCATCCAGGCCGCGCCGATGCCGAGGATCGCGCGCCCGCCGCTGATGTGGTCGAGCGTCGTCGCCATCTTCGCCGTCAGGGCCGGCTCGCGGAAGGTGTTCGCTCCGACCATGAGCCCGATGCGCACCCGCTCCGTCGCCTGCGCCCAGGCCGCGAGCGTCATCCATGCCTCGAACATGGGGCCCTGCGACGAGCCCACGATGGGGTAGAGGTGGTCCCACGTCCAGAGCGAGTGGTAGCCGAGCCGGTCGGCGCGCCTGCCTGCCTCGAGCAGGGACGGCCAGTCGGCGTACTGGTTCCAGCAGAGTGCGCCGATCTTGACTTCGTTCAACTCACGCTCCATTCACTCTTGCCCAACGATGTCGACCGAGATCTCCACCGCCGGGATCGTTCCCCTGTTCTCGAGCCAGTGGGTCGTGTTCCGATCCTCGGGCCATCCCACACCCAGCCCATAGTCCGTGGCGACCCCGTTTCGATGGTCGGTGATCGTTCCCTGCAGGATGTAGACGGTGCCTGGTCTGCCCTTGTGGTCGTGCACCGGGCCGAAGACGCCGCCGGGCTCGATGGTCAGCAGGCGCATGCGAAGTCGGCGCCCTTCCATCCCCTCGATCTCGCCGGCAAGGTCGACGGTCGCGAGTACCTCCACGGCGACACCTCTCGCCTCAGATGCCACCTGCTCGTCGCTCATGGTGCGCTCCTCTCCGTCCGTCCAGGTCCACCGAAGGCTGGGCCGCCTCACGCCCACCGGGAGGAGCACCCCGGGCGATCCGCCCGGATCCCGGCCTCGAGCAGGGACGGCCACCCGTGGCGGCGGCCCGCTGGCGGGCCGCCGCCACGTCACCTGCGTCACGTCACCTGGGGGCGGCCGCGAGCACCGGCTTCGACAGGAGGACGAACCTCTCCCGGCAGGTCTGGCGGACGAAGGCGGGGGTGAACCAGGCAGGTGGGGTTCCGGACTCCGGGGACCACGTCGCCTTGCAGGTCGCGGATCGCGCGTCCTCGAAGTGGCCGACGACCTTCACCCACCTCCCCACGAAAGGTCGGAACGGGCAGCCGGCGACGTCGTAGTTGGCGCAGGTTCCCAGCGCCGGCGGGACGCGCACCTCGAACATGGGCGCATACACCGAGGACCAGCCGTAGAGGAAGAACCCGGGCCCGAAGTCGTCCACGAGCCACCCGGGCGTGCCGCTCCAGGCGCTTCCCCGGCCCCCCATGCCCGGCGCCATGGCATAGCCGGTGACCGTGATCTTCGCGGACCCCAGGCAGGCCATGAGCCGCTCCGTCGTGTAGTGAGAGAGGTCCTCCGCCGTGTACGGCGCGGCGGGGCAGATGCTCGTGGTGAGGACCGTGAACGAGTCCACGACGAGCTGCTGCGCGCAGTACGCGACGACTGAGGCCGCCGGCATCCGCGAACCGTCCGTCCCGGCGCCCTTGCACGTCGCGGACGCGTCGTCCCTGAGGTGGGCCTGGATGCTCATCCTGACGTCCGCGTAGTGGGAGAGCGAACAGTACTTCGACGACGTGTCGTTGGTCAGGCAGGTCCCGACCCCGGTCGGCAGGCGCAGGTCGTACGAGTTCACCGCCCACCAGGCCGCGTACTCGGCGTCAGAGGGCGCGTACGGAGGCTGGCCGGTCGCCACGCGCATCCCCCGGGTGGTCTGGCCCGGCGCCGACATGATCGTGCCCGTCGTCGCGTCGAACGCGACCGCTCCGCCGGAGAGCCAGGCGGGGTCGATCGAGGTGGGGGAGACACCGCCGCAGCCCACGCAGCGCTGCGCCGGGAAGTACGCGTCGAAGTAGACGGTGGTCCAGTCGTCCGCCGTCGCGCACGCGGCCAGCTTCGCGGCCCCCGTCGCGATGATCGTCGCGAGCGACATGTCCAGGGACCAGGTCGGGCAGCCGGCCGGCCGGGTCGACGCACTCGGCGACGGCGACGGCGAGGCGCTCGCGGCCGCCCCCGATCCCGACGCGGGTCCCGCGGACGCGCCGAGCGGCGCGAGAGCAGCGAGCGCGAGGAGTGCGGCGGCGGCCGTCACGGCGATCCGCCCGAGCAAGTTCCGATGCATCCCATCTCCCTTCGGTTCTGCGGCGGGCCTCATGCCGCCTCGCCGCGGTGCGGATCGCCTTTCGGCGAGGGACGCCGTCAGTGATACGTCGCGGTGCTCGTCGTGGGAGGCGTGGCCGACGGCGACGGCGCGGGGCCGGTCGCGGCCGCGAGCGTGTCGACGACGAACTGCTCACGGCAGCCGAGGATGACCGCGTCGGGCGTGATCGGCGCCGGTTCGGGGGTCGCGCTGCCGCCGGGGCCGCCGGAGACCTTGCACGTCATGCTCTCGTAGTCGTCATAGTGCCCGGTGATCCGGACGTACTTCCCGACATACGACGCGAACGGGCAGGATGCCGGGTCTACGGCCGAGCCGTCGCACGAGCCTGTCCCGCTCTCCCCCGCGAGGTCGGGCGGGACACGTGCCACGAACCAGTGCGCGGCGTCCTCCGCGCCCGCCCTGGTCTCGGTGAGCACGATGCCGGTGTTCAGCGGGTCCGCGAGCCAGCGCGGCTCCACCGGGTACTGCTCCATGCCGGAGAGCAGGCCCACGCCCGGGACCACGTACGCGTCGAAGGTCATCTCGCGGTCGCCGAGGCAGCTCAGGCCGTACCAGTCCCCGATCGTGGCGCCCACGGCGACCATCTGCTCGATCGTGATGGGCTCGACCGGGCACATCGCGGCGTTGACGACGGGCACGTCGCCGTACGGCTTCTGCTGCCAGAACGAGTCCATGACGAAGTGCGTCCGGCAGGCCGCCTCGGACCGCGCGGGCGTGATCGGCGGTGTGGCCGCGTCCGTGGCCGAGAACGGCGTGGCGGTGCACGTGGCGGAGGCCGGGTCGTTGAAGTGGCCGATGACCCCCAGCCAGCTTTGGAGGTACGGATGCAGGACGCAGTCGGGTGAATCCTGCGTGGCGCACACGCCGATCGACGGCGGGACGTAGACGTCCAGCCAGGCCATCCTGGCGGGATCGCGCGACGACGCGAGGAACGCGAACTGCATGTCGCTGTAGAGCCACGCCGGAGCGTACGTGTAGCCCGACACGAAGCCGGCCCGGAGGTCGCCGGGCACGTACGCGATGACCTCGAGCTTCGCGGTGCCGTAGCAGGCCGCCGCCGCATCGCCGAGCGCCGCAAGGGCCTCGACCGTGGTCACCATCGCGCCGGTCGCCGGGTTGATCGGCAGCGGTGTGGGGCAGGGGATGCCCGAGGGGCTGGCGGCAGGCGACGCCGAGACCGCGGGGGCCGGCGACGCCGACGGGGAGGCCGAAACCGCTGGTGACGCCGACGCCGACGGGGATGCCGATGGATCGGGCGACGCGCCGGGTGCCGCGACGCACGCCGAAAGGCCGAGGGCCACGATGCAAGCCGCCACGGCAGCACGACCGACGATGCGCATGCGCGCCCTCCCATCCTGGAAGCGTTCCGGGGAACGCCGACCCCCCCGGCGTCGATGCTTCGGGAGCATACCGGCGGCGGCGCGGCGCCGGACAGTCCCGAATGGCCCCCGGCATGCAGGACCTCGTGCGAGCGCGCCCCCGCGAACCTGTCCCCGGTCGGCCACCGTCACGAGGCGACCGACCGGGGACGCGACGCCGTCAGGGTCGCGTCGCGGTGCTCGTCGTGGGCGGTGTCGCCGACGGCTCCGGCCCGCTCGCGGCCGCGACGGAGTCCACCACGAGCTGCTCGCGGCAGTAGAGGATCAGCGCGTCCGGATCGAGGAGCGGATCGTCGCCGGCGGCCACGACCTCCCGGCACATGGCACTCTCGGGATCGTCGTAGTGGCCCGTGACGGTCACGTACTTCCCGACGTACGGGGCGAAGACGCAGCTCGTCGGATCCACGGCCGAGCCGTCACACGCGTGAGCCTGATAATCGTCCGGGACGTCCGGCGGCGTCCTCACGACGAGCCAGTGCGTAGCGTCGCCCGCCGCGGTCGCGTCCGACGCGAGGACCGCGCCGGTGTTGAGGGAGTCCGCCAGCCACCGCGGATCGACGGTCGTCTGCTCCATGCCGGAGAGGAGCCCCACGCCCGGCACGACGTACGCGTCGAAGGTGAGAACCTTCGCGCCCAGGCAGCCGAGGCCGTACTGGTCGCCGATGCTCTTCGTCCCGGCGACGATCTGGTCGACCGTGACCGGATCGACGGGGCAGAGGCCCGGGTCGACCGACGGGAGCGGACCGGTCGCGACGTACGGGTCCACGGAGTCGGCGACGAACTGCCGCGCGCAGGTGAGCTGGGCATCCGCTGGCGACATGGGCGGGGCCGGCGGGTAGAAGTCGGGGACCGGCGTAGCGACGCACGTCGCGGCCGCCGGGTCGTTGTAATGGCCGACGACCTGCACCCACGTGCCCACTTGGCCGCCGGGGCAGCCCTTCGCGTGCGGATCGCCCGAGCAGGCCCCGAACGACGGCGGGAGGTTGACCCAGAGGTACGGGGCGAGCGGGTCGCGCGAGCCGTGGATGGAGAAGGCTCCGCCCGACGCGAGCCACGCGGGCGTCCACGTGTATGCGGAGGTGCCACCGCCGAACGGCGGCACCAACCCCCGGACCTCGAGCTTCGCGTCGCCGTAGCAGGCCGCGGCCGCGGCCTCGCCCAGGGCCGCGAGCGCGTCCACCGTGGTGACCATCGCGCCGGTCGCCGGGTCGAGCGGCAGCGGGGTGGGACAGGCGATCGTCGTCGCCGTCGGGCTCGCCGTCGGGGATGCGGTGGCGGCCGGGGACGATGGAGCTGGGTCCGCCGATGGGGATGGGTCGGCCGACGCCCCTGGCGCGGCGACACAGGCGGAGAGCATCGCCGCAGCGACGGCGAGTGCGCCGAGCGCCCCGAACGCACGGGGCCGAGGCAGGATGCGCATGGTTCCCTCCCGTGGTCGGTCGCGCCGTGCCTCCCCCCTCAGGCCCATCGACGCGGTCCCGTGGCCAGTCTAGTCGGGTGCATCGGCTCCGCGCCGGGGCACCCGACCGTGAGCTTCGGCCCTGACGTCCGGGGCGTCAGGGCCGCGCGGGCGCCTTCGCGAGCGTCGGCGTCGCCGAGATGACGAACTGCTCGCGGCAGTACTGCCGGACGTATGCGGTCGTGAAGAACGGGGGCTTGGGTGCCGGGTTCGTCCATGTGGCCTTGCACGTCGCGGACGCCGCGTCGGCGAGGTGGCCGGTGATCGTCACCCACTTCCCGGCGAACGGCCGGAACGGGCACGATGCCGGGTCGTTCGACTGGAGCGTGCAGGCGCCCAGGCGCGGCGGGATGCGGACGAGCCAGTACGTGTACGCGGAATCGGGCCAGCCGAGGACGACCATCCCGGTCATCCCGTTGCCCACGAGCCAGTGCGGCGTGCCGTCCCAGATGGTTCCGGTCGCCGACGCCACCGGCACCGGGACGTACGCGAGGACGGAGATCGTCCGCGAGCCGAGGCACGCGACGAGCCGGTCGCTCCGGAAGTGGCTGAGCTCCGTGACGGTGTACGGGCTCGCCGGGCACACGTACGGCTCATTCGTCACGAAGGACTCGACGACGAGCTGCTGGTCGCAGTACGCACGGACGCTCGCCGCGGGCAGGTCCGCCTTGACCGTGGTGGCTGGATCCGGGTACCAGGTCCCCTTGCACGTGGCCGCGGCGGGATCCTGGTAGTGCGCGGTGAAGTGGAGCTCCTGGCCCGCGAAGCGGCCGAATGTGCAGAACCTCGCGGTGTCCATCACCTGGCAGTCGCCCAGCGCCGGGGGCACCCGCAGGAAGACCGTGTTGGCCGCCATCCATGCCCGCGCCGCGTCGCCGCCGGTGAGCCCGGGCTCCGGCCCCGTCTGCACGCGCATCCCGGCAGCCAGGTCGTCCGCGGGGTCGATCACGCCCGTCGTGGCGTCGTAGAAGACGAGCCCGCCGGAGAGCCACGTCGGCGCCACGGACGACTGGCCGGTCCCGCCGGCCCCCGGGTAGACGAGCTTCGGGAAGTACGCGTCGAACGCGACCCGCGAGATCCCCGCGGCATCCAGGCACTCGACCATCTTCTCGGCGCCCGTCGCGATGATGACCGCGAGCGAGACCTGGCCGTCCGCCAGGTTCGGGCAGCCGGCGGGGGATGCCGACGGCGATGACGACGGCGAGGGCGATGACGAGGGCGACGGCGACGACGACGCGCCGGCCGCGGCGCGCGCGCCGGGCGCCGACCCCGCCGAGGTGCCGACGGGCACGATCGCCGCCAGCGACAGCAGCGCCGCGACCGCGGAGACCGGGATCCATCTACGGCCGAGTCTGCTCATCCGGCTCGTCTCCTCTCGTGTCCGGGTGTCACGAGCGCCGGGTCGGCGGTCGCGCACACGAACGCGGGCACCCGCACGGCAGGCCGCCGTGCGTGGCACCGTGTCGGGCGGATCGTCTCCTCCGGTCGGGGGATGCGCCATCCCTCCTTGGTACGGGGTCGCGATGCGCTCCCACACCCCCGGCGGCGGTCCTCGGCGCCGGGGCCGGCCCCCGGATCAGCGATCCTTCGGCGCGGCGACCCCGACCGGGCGTGACGTCATGACGGACTGTTCGCGGCAGTACTGGCGGAAGTACGCCGCGGTGTACAGCGCCGGTCGCGGACGCTGGTCCTGGAAGTCCCACGTCACGCGGCAGGTCGACGATGCGGGGTCCATGAAATGGCCCGTGATGCGCACCCACCGCCCGATATACGGATGGAACGGGCAGCTCGCATCGCCCGCGGTCCCGTGACAGGCGCCGAGGCGAGGCGGGACGCGGACGAGGATGGCGCCGCCGGTGCTGTCCACGCGGAGGCCCTCCATCTCCTGGGCCACGAGCCAGGCGGGGGTCCCGCTCCAGAAGCCGCCGATCCCCCCGCCGATGGGCTTCGGGACCTGGGCGACGAACGAGATCGCATGCGGGCCGAAGCACGCCGCCAGCTGGGTGGACGAGAAGCGCGAGAGCTCGCCGGCCGTGTACGGCGATGTCGGGCAGACGCCCTGCGTCAGGACGGTGAACGAGTCGACGACGAGCTGGTCGCGGCAGAACGCGACGGCGGGCAGACCAGGCGGAGCGGGGCCTGCGCCCCCCGGTCAGCCCCGGACGACGATGTTCACGAGGCGGCCGCCGCCGGCGTGGATGACGCGGTCCGGCGTCCTGCCGTCCAGCGCCGCGACCACCTTGTCGCGCGCGAGGACGATCGCCTCGACCTCCGCGTCGGAGAGGCCGACGGGCACGGTGACCCTGTCGCGGAGCTTGCCGTTCACCTGCACCGGCACCTCGCGCTCCTCGGCGGCGGCGGCGGCGGTATCCACCTCCGGCCAGCGTTCCGCGTGGATCGACGACCACGGCGCACCGGCGGCCGCGAGCCGGCGGCTCCACAGCTCCTCCGCGGCGTGCGGGGCGGCAGGCGCGAGCATGAGGAGGAGCATCCGGACCGCCTCGTCCCACGCGGCGCCGCCGGCCGCCTGGGTCCCGCGATACCGCATGAGCGTGTTCGCGAGCTCCATGAGGTGGGCGACCATCGTGTTGAAGCGGAAGTCGGCGTACTCGGCCGAGACGACCTGGAGCGTGCGGTGCGCGGCCGTCCGGATCGCCTTCTCCGACGCGGCCGCGTCCTCGCCCGGGGGCAGCTTCCCGGCGTCCGGGTCGCCCGACTCCCTGCCGTTCGGGTCGAGCACCAGCGTCCACGTCCGTCCGAGGAATCGGTGCACGCCACCGATCCCGGTGGGGCTCCATGGCCCGCCCTGGTCCCACGGACCCATGAACATGAGGAAGAGCCGGACCGTGTCGGCGCCGTACCGCTTCACGAGCTCGTCCGGGTCCTGGACGTTCCCGCGGCTCTTGCTCATCCGCTCGCCATCCGCGCCGAGGATCTGGCCCTGGTTGAACAGGCGCTTGAACGGCTCGGACTCGCCCACGACCCCGAGGTCCCGCAGCGCCTTCGTGAAGAAGCGGCTGTACAGCAGGTGCATGACCGCGTGCTCGGCGCCCCCCGTGTACTGGTCCACCGGCGTCCACGCGTCGGCCAGCGCGCGATCGACCGCGCCCGTCTCCAGTCCCGGCGAGAGGTAGCGGAACCAGTACCAGGAGCTGTCGATGAAGGTGTCCATCGTGTCGGTCTCGCGGCGTGCCGGGCCCCCGCACCGCGGGCACGCCACGTCCAGGAACGTCGCGTCCCGGCGGAGCGGGTTGTCGCCGCTCCCGGCGTAGTCCACGGTCTCCGGGAGGCGCACGGGCAGCTGGTCCGGGGGCACGGGCACGATGCCGTCGGCCTCGCAGTAGACGACCGGGATGGGCGTGCCCCAGTAGCGCTGCCGGCTGATGAGCCAGTCGCGGACGCGGTACGTGACCGCCATGCGCCCCTCGCCCTTCGACGCGAGCCACTCCACGATCGCGCGGGAGCCGTCCGGCACGGACAGCGCGTTGAAGTGGCCGGAGTTGACGAGGACGTCCGTCTCGGCCTTGCTCACGTACGCCTCCGTGAGCTCGCGGCGCTCCTCGAGGGCGTCGACCGGCCGGATGACCTTGACGATCGGCAGGTCGAACTCCCGGGCGAACGCGAAGTCGCGCTCGTCGTGCGCGGGGACGGCCATGATGGCGCCCGTCCCGTACCCGGCGAGGACGTAGTCGGCGATCCAGATCGGGATCCGCTCGCCGTTCACCGGGTTGATCGCGTGCGCGCCCGTGGGCACGCCGGTCTTCTCCCGCTCGGCGGAGAGCCGCTCGATCTCCGTCTCGCGCCCCGCCTGCGCCACGTACGCGTCCACCGCGGCCCGCTGGCCCGGCGACGTGATGGCGCCCACGAGCGGGTGCTCCGGGGCGAGGACCATGAACGTGGCGCCGAAGAGCGTGTCCGGGCGCGTCGTGAAGACGCGGATCTCCTGGCCGCCCGCGTGGTGGGCGTCGGTCGCCACCGTGAAGACGATCTCGGCGCCTTCGGACCGACCGATCCAGTTCGTCTGCATGATGCGGACCGGCTCCGGCCAGTCGAGGCCCGTGAAGTCGAGCAGCTCGTCCGCGTATCGCGTGAGGCGGAGGAACCACTGCGCGAGGTCCCGCTTCTCGACGGGCGATCCGCACCGCCAGCACCGGCGCTCGGCGCCCTCCACCTGCTCGCGCGCGAGCGTCCCGTCGTTGGGGCACCAGTCGACGGGCGATGTGGCACGGTAGGCGAGGCCCGCCTCGAGGAGCTTCACGAAGATCCACTGGTTCCAGCGGTAGTACGCCGGGTCACACGTGACGACCTCGTGCTCCCAGTCGAACGTGGCGCCCATCGTCCGGAACTGCCGCCGCATGATCCCGATGTTCCGCATCGTCCACTCGGCCGGGTGGATGCGGTTCTTGATCGCGGCGTTCTCCGCCGGCAGCCCGAACGCGTCGAAGCCGATCGGCAGGAAGACGTTGTCGCCGTTCATGCGCCGGTGACGCGCGATGGCGTCCGTGGGCGTCACGATGTACCAGTGGCCGATGTGCAGGTCGCCCGAGGGGTACGGGTACATCGTGAGGAGGTAGTAGCGCGGTCGCGCCGTGTCCGTGAGGTCGGTCCGGTGGAGGCCGAGCTCTTCCCAGCGCTGCTGCCAGCGCGGCTCGATCTCCGCCGGGTCGTACCGGTCGATGCGGATCCGCTCGGTCGCGCTCACGTGTCTCCCTGCCTGGCTGTCTGCGATCGTGGCCGTCCCCGACGGCCGGGTCCGGGGCTCCCGGCACCGACCGTCGCCCGGATATGCGGAACCCCCCGCCGAGCCGGCGAGGGGTCCTGGGTGTCGGCGCCTCAGTGGAGTGGTGGAGCTAGGGAGGCTCGAACTCCCGACCTTCTGAATGCCATTCAGACGCTCTCCCAGCTGAGCTATAGCCCCACTGGTCCGAGGCGCGATTATACCCGACCGCGCCGGCGGCGCCGGGCGGCCGTTGCGCCGGGCGGCCGTGACGCCGGGCGGCCGTGGGAACAGTCGTCGCCGGCCCCGGACGACCCCACCGACCGCGGCCGGCTCGCGATCACGCGCTGAGCACCTCGCGGACCTTCGCCGTGACCTCGGCTGCCGTGAACGGCTTGGCCAGGAAGGGGGCTCCCGACAGGAGCATGCCGTCGGGCAACACGACGTCGCCCGGGTAGCCCGACATGAGGAGGATGCGGGTCTCGGGGCGCGTCTCGGGCACGCGACGCGCGAGCTCGTGGCCGCCCATCACGGGCATGATCACGTCGGTCACGACGAGAGCCACCGGGCCCGGATGCGCGGCGAGGGCCGCGAGCGCGGCGAGGCCGTCGGCGGCGGTGAGCACCGAGAAGCCGGCCTTGGCCAGGATCCGCGCTGTCAGCCGCAGGAGGCCGGCGTCGTCGTCCACGACGAGGACCGTCGCCGTCCCCGTCGCCATGGGCGAGACGCTCGCGACGACGGGTGCGGCCGGGCGCGCATCCTCGGTCACGGGCAGGTAGAGCACGAACGCGGAGCCGCGTCCGGGCACGGTGTCCGCCAGGAGCAGGTCGCCGCCGCCCTGGCGCGCGATCCCCTGCGCCGTGGAGAGCCCCAGGCCGGACCCCTTGCCGGGCCCCTTCGTGGTGTAGAACGGCTCGAAGAGGTGCGCCCGTACCCCCTCGTCCATCCCTGTGCCGGTGTCCGTCAGCGTCACGGTCGCGTACCGGCCGGGCGCGACGAACGCAGGTCGGGCCGCGTCCGCCGCCCCGACGTCGACGGTCTCCGTCGCGATCCGGAGCGTGCCCCCGGACGGCATCGCGTCTCGCGCGTTCGCCGCGAGGTTCAGCAGGACCTGGCCGAACTGCGCGCGATCCGCCCGCACGGAGACCCCGGCCGCACCGGCGACGAACTCGAGCCCCACGCTCTCCCCGACCGCTCCGCCGAGCAGCGCCTCCATCTCGCCGACGACGGCGTCGATCTCGAGCGCTTCGGGAGAGATGACCTGCTGCCGGCTGAAGGCGAGCAGCTGCCGCGTGAGGGTGGCGCCGCGGTGGGCCGCCTCCTCGATCTCCGTCATCGCTGCCGACCGCGGGTCATCCGCACCGAGCTCTGATCGCGTCATCTCGGCGTTGCCGAGGATGACCCCGAGGAGGTTGTTGAAGTCGTGGGCGACGCCGCCGGCGAGCTGCCCGACCACCTCCAGCTTCTCGGCCCGCGCGATCAGTGCCTCCGACTCCTGGCGCTCGGTGAGGTCCATGACCGTGCCGTGCAGGCCAGCGACCGACCCGCCCGGGCCGCGGTCGGCGCGACCGCGCGAGACGACGTGCCGGATCGCCCCGTCGGGCCGGACGACGTCGAGCGGGACCTCGTACCCCTCGCCCGTCTCGACCGCACGCTCGACCGCGGCGAGCAGTGCCCCGCGCGTCTCGTCCGTGTACATGCGCTGGTGCTCGGCGAACGATGGCGCGGTCGCGGCAGGCTCGAGCCCGAAGATCCGGAACAGCTCGTCCGACCACGAGACGCAGTCGCCGTCCACGACCCAGGTCCAGCTCCCGACGTGGGCCATCCGCTGGGCCTCCGCGAGCTCCTGCCGGCTCGCCCGCAGCGCGACCTCCGCCACCTTGCGTTCCGTGATGTCGAGGATGTAGCCGTTCACGCGAGCGACGACCCCGTCCACGACGACGGGCCGGCCCGTCGTGCGTACCCAGACCCGGCGTCCGTCGGCACGGTCGAGCTCGAGCTCGAGATCGTATGGCTCTCCCGGCTCGACCGCGCGGCGGAGGGCCGCTTCGATGACGGGAGCGCTGTCCGGCGCGTAGGCGGCGATGGCGCCCTCGGGGTCGCTGAGGTCGAGGCCGCGATCGACGCCGTAGATCGCGTAGACCTCGTCGGTCCACGTGACGCGCCCGCTCGCGACGTCGAACTCCCATCCCCCGAGCCGGGCGATCGCCTGCGTCTCGTCGAGCAGTCGCCGTGACTCCGCGATCGCGTGCTCGGACCGGCTTCGCTCGGTCACGTCGCTGAGGATCGCGGTGAAGCGTCCGGGGCCGGGGCTGAACGCGGATACCGCGATCGTCCTGCCGACGCTGCTGACCTCCCGCTCGTAGGAGTCGGGGACCCCGGTCTCCGCGATCCGGCCGTAGAACTCGAGGAGGAACGGGTCGCGCTCGTGGACCCCGGGCATCGCCTCCGAGGCGCGCCGGCCCACGACGTCGCGGAGGCCCGTGACCGCGCCGTACGCGTCGTTCGCAGCCTCCCAGACCCAGTCCACGGGCCGGCCGTCCTCGACGACGAGGCGGGCCGTCGCGATGCCGAGCGTGACGCCTTCGAACAGCCCCCGGATCTGTGCCTCGCTCTCGCGCACCGCCCGGTCGGCGCGAGCGCGCTCCGTGATGTCGGTGACGACGTGGACCGCCCCGGCGAACACGCCTTCCGCGTCGAGGACGGGGTCGCAGACGACGTCGTACTCGCGCTCACCGATCTGGAGCTCCAGGGACTCGCGCTCCCGAGTCCCCCGCGAGCGCAGCGCGGGGCACCCGGGGATGGGCCCCGTCGCGCCGTGCGCGACCTCCCAGCACCGGCGCCCGATGACGTCCACGCCCGGGCGCCCGAAGATCGCCGTGGCCGTCGCGTTCGAGCGCACGATGCGCTGTTCCGCATCGAGCAGCCAGATCGCGTCGCGGCTGGCGTCGAACGTCGCCTGCCACTCGCGCGCGGCGCGCGCCGCCTGCTCGTGCGCCTCGTGGCGCTCGGAGATGTCGTCGATCATCGCGAGCATCCCGAGCGGTCGCCCCTCCCGGCCGTGCAGCAGCCGGACGATCACGTGGCCCCAGGCCGTGCTCCCGTCCTTGCGCACGTAGCGCTTGTCCCGCTCGTACCGATCGATCTCGCCGGAGACGAGCCGTCGGACGCCCGCGACATCGGTGGCGGCGTCGTCCGGGTGCGTCACCTGGTCGAAACCGAGCGAGGCGAGCTCGTCGGGCGTGTACCCGGTCATCCGCGCGAATGCCCCGTTCACCTGCTGCAAGCGACGGTCGGTGCCGACGATGGCCGCGCCGAACGGCCCGTCGTCGAACGTGAGCCGGAACCGTTCCTCACTCTCGCGCAGAGCCTCCTCACCCCGCTTCCACTCGGTGATGTCGTCGATCATGCAGAGGTGGCGGGGATGGGCGGGATCAGCGACGCGCACCGGGGAGATCGTCATGTCGATCCAGACGATCGACCCGTCGGGGCGGACGTAGCGCTTCTCCATCTGGAAGCCCGGGATCTCGCCGGCGTTGAGCCGGGCCAT
>CAIYQJ010000072.1 GCA_903928275.1 uncultured Chloroflexota bacterium | reverse complement strand
GAGCACGGCCCACGAGCACGCCGCCCGACGCCGGTGATCGCCGGACGATCCCTGGAGGACCGCCCGGTGTCCGGCACCGTGTACACCCGTCTCGTGCGCCGCCCGCCCTGCCCGCCGTCACGCCAGCCGCTCCATCGTCCACGCCTTGGCCACGCCCCGCCGGGAGGTCGTCATGCACGTCCGACGCCGCCCGTCCCTGCTCGCCCTCGCTGCCGTACTCGCGCTCCTGGTCGCGACCGGGCGATCGCCGGCCGTCGCCCTGCCCCACCTGGGCGAGACCGCGGCCGTCACGTGGCCACCATCGGCATCTCTCGTCATCTCGGAGGTCCAGACCGGCGGCGTGTCCGCATCGGACGAGTTCGTGGAGATCGCGAACGTCGGTCCGGTCACGGCCGACCTGGACGGATTCGAGCTCCTCGGCGTCAGCTCGTCCGGGGCGACGGTCGCCCGCCGGACGGCATGGACGTCCCCCACGCTCGTCGGATCGGGCCGCCACCTGCTCGTCGCGAACGCGGCCGGCGTCTGGGCGACCATCGCGGACGCCACGTACGCGTCGGGACTCGCGGCGACCGGCGGCTCGGTGGCCCTGCGGCGGATCGGCGGCGCGGTGATGGACGCGGTGGGCTGGGGCGACGCGACGAACGCCTTCGTCGAGGGGACGCCGGCTCCCGCGCCGCCCGCCGGGGCCAGCATCGAGCGGCTCCCCGGCGGCGACGCGGGGAACGCCGCCGACACGAACGACAACGCCGCGGACTGGGTCTCCCGCGCGGTCCCATCGCCGCAGCGGCTCGCCGACCCGCCCGTGCCCGTGCCCGCGCCGACGCCGTCGCCCGCGCCCACGCCGGTGCCCACGCCGGTGCCCACGCCGTCGGATGCGCTCGGATCCCCGACGCCCTCGCCGACCCCCACCCACAGCCCGAGCCCCTCGCCCAGCGCATCGCCGACGCGGAGTCCCGCGCCGACTCCGACACCAAGCCCGCCCCCCACCCCGACGCTGACGCCCTCGCCGACCCCCACTCCGTCACCCGTCCCGTCGCCCACTCCCACCGCCGTGCCGATCGCCGTCGCACGCGGCCTTGCCGATGGCGATCCGGTCCTCGTCGAGGGCACCCTGACCACCGCGCTCGGGGCACTCGAGAGCGGACGGACGGCGTTCCTCCAGGACCCGACCGCGGGGATCGCGCTCTACCTGGACGTGGTTGCTTCCGGGTCCTGGCCCGCCGGCTCGATCGTCCGTGCACCCGGGACCGTCGACCACAGGTACGGGCTCGCGGTCGTCCGCGTCCGCCTGGCCGACCTGGTCCGGCTGGGCGACGGGACCCTGCCCGACCCCACTTCGGCCTCCACCGGTGCGGCCGGCGCCGGGCTCGAGGGGCTCCGCATCGTCGTGACGGGCACGATCGTCGACATCGCGGGGACGCTCGCGGACGGCCTCGGCCTCGACGTGGACGATGGCTCCGGCCCGCTCCGTGTCATCGTCGACCCGGCGGTCCTCGGCGCCTACGTGGCGGTCAAGGGCGACGTCGTGCAGGTCTCCGGGCCGCTCGGGCGCCGCGACGGCTCGACCGGGCTCGGGCTGCGGCTGCACGCGACGCTGGCGGGCTCCTTCGCCCAGGTGGCGGCGCCGCCCACGCCATCCCCGAGCGCCACGCCCACGCCGTCGCCCGCGCCCTCGGCCGGCGCCTCCCCGTCCCCTACGCCCGGCGCCTCCCCGTCCCCTACGCCCGGCGCCTCCCCGTCCCCTACGCCCACGGCCTCTCCCCCGGACAGTCCCATCATGTCGATCCCGGCCGCGCTCGCGATGGTCGGGTCACGGGTCCGCGTCCGGGCGGTCGTCACCGCACCCCCGGGGCGCCTGTGGACCGACCGGATGGGCGCGGTGCAGGACGCGTCCGGCGCGCTGTTCGTCCGATTCCGGACCGACGACGTCGCGCCCGGGCTCGGCGCGCACGTCGACCTCGCGGGCACGATGATCCGCTCCGGCGCCCGGGTGGTCCTCCGTGCAGATGAAAGGTGGGCCGCATCGCCGCTCGACGCGGACCCGGTCGAGATCCCGGGACCGAGCGATCTCGTCGGGCCGATCGACCGCGCCGGCGAGGCACGGGTCGTGGCGGTCGCCGGCACCGTCGCCAAGGGCGGGACCGGCCGCCCCGACGGCCAGGTCACCTTGATGGTCGTGACGACGGACGGGACGCGATACGGCGTCACGGGTCGGCCGGGAGCGGGGATCGACGGTTCGCTCGCCGCCGCCGCCGGGACCCCCATCCGGGTAACCGGTGTGGCCGTCGCGGGCGGAGCGCCCGCCGCGGGCCGGATCTGGCTCCGCGTCGCCGGAGACCTCGTCCGCGGACCCGCCACCCCCGGCGACACGGGCGGGGCGAGCGGGGTGGACCCTGCGATCGTCTCCATCTCGGCCCTCGTCGAGGGCACGACTGCATCCGTGGATGGCGTCGTCACGGTGGGGCCCGGCATCCTCACGCCGCTGGGCCGAGCGATCCGGATCGAGGACGCGACCGGCGCGGTCGACGTCCTCATGCCGGCCGGCTGGACGGGATCCGTCCCGGCTGCCGGAACGCGCGTCGTCGTGACGGGCAAGGTCCTGCGTCTCAAGGCCGGGCTTCGGATCCGCGCGACCGCGGTGCGCATGGCCGGATCGGCGGCCGTCCCCCTACGGACACTGGCTGCACCTCCCCGAGCCGCCGATATCGGAAGGATCGCCCGCGTCGTCGGCACCGTGGAGACGATCCATCGTACGGGCGCCGCGTGGAACGCCGGGATCGGCGTCGGGCGCGGCACGGTCGTCGTCACCGCATCGGCGGCCTCCGCGATCCCCTCGACGGCGCTCGCGGTCGGTGCTCGCGTCCGCGTGACCGGCCTCGTCACGGCCGCCACGTCTTCCGGCACGGACGTCGCGCCGCGGATCGCGCCGCGCGGACCGGCCGACGTATCCATCCTCGTCGCGAGCGCCGGCGCGGCCGGGGGTCCCACGGCGGCGAGCG
>CAIYQJ010000071.1 GCA_903928275.1 uncultured Chloroflexota bacterium | reverse complement strand
GCAGCCTGCGCGCCGACGCCGTCGTCGGGTTCTGGCCGGCGAACAGCGTCGGCGACGATGTCGTCCTGTGGCGCGACGAGACGCGGACGGAGGCGCTCGCCGAGTTCCGGACGCTGCGCCAGCAGATGGCGCGGCGCGACGGCCGGCCGAACCTCGCCCTCGCCGACTTCGTGGCCCCGCGCGAGAGCGGCGTGGAGGACTTCGTCGGCGCGTTCGCGGTCACGGCCGGACACGGCGTCGATGCGCTCGTGGCGCGGTTCGAGGCCGCCCAGGATGACTACTCCGCGATCCTCGCCAAGGCTCTCGCGGACCGGCTCGCAGAGGCCTTCGCCGAGCGCCTCCACGAGCGCGTCCGCCGGGAGCTCTGGGGGTACGCGCCGGACGAGGCGCTCGGAAGCGCCGACCTCGTCGCGGAGCGCTACCAGGGGATCCGGCCGGCGCCCGGGTACCCGGCGTGCCCGGACCACTCCGAGAAGCGGACGATCTTCGACCTCCTCGGGGCCGAGGAGAGCGCGGGGATGCGCCTGACCGGATCGTGGGCGATGCTCCCGGGCGCGTCCGTCTGTGGCTACTACTTCTGGCACCCGCGGAGCGCGTACTTCGGGCTCGGGCGGATCGGGCGCGACCAGCTCGAGGACTACGCGCGGCGAGCCGGGATCCCGGTCGCCGAGGCGGCCCGGATCCTCGCCCCGAACCTCGCCGACGACGGCGGCTGACGGGCGTCCGTGGACCACCGCGACCACGTCGACCTGATCCGGGCTGGCGTGGCCGGAGCCGGGACGGCGTGGGCCGACCTCGGATCGGGTGATGGCGCATTCACGCTCGCCCTCGCGGAGCTGCTCGGCCCGGCGGGCACGATCCATTCGATCGACCGCGACGCGAACGCGCTGGAGCGGCAGGCGCGGGCGATGCGCGACGCGTTCCCCGGCATCGCGGTCGTACCGGTGGTGGGCGACTTCAGGCGGCCCCTCGTCGTGCCGCCGCTCGACGGCGTCGTCATGGCGAACTCGCTCCATTTCCAGCGGGAGCCCGGCGCGGTGCTCCGACTCGTGCGCGGCTACCTGCGCGACGGCGGTCGGCTCGTGCTCGTCGAATACGACACCGACCACGGGAATCACTGGGTGCCGTTCCCGCTCTCGTATCGCACGTGGACCGCGGTCGCGACGCTGGCGGGCTTCCGGGAGACGCGGAAGCTCGCGTCGGTCCCCAGCCGCTTCCTCGGATCGATCTACTCGGCGGTCAGCGTGCGGTGAGCGCGCCCGCCGCGAGCGCGGCGCTGATCGCGGTCGGCCTCGTCGCCGCCCGGGCGTCGCGGGCCGGACGACGGCTGATCGTCCGTCCCTGGCACTGGGCGGCGGCGGTCGCAGGCGGCCTCGTCATCGTGCTCTCCTACACGCTCGACGCACCCCGGGTGATGGACGGCGGGCTGCCGGGTGCGTACCCGTGGCCGGTCTTCGTCGCCGGGATGCTGCTCGCGGTCCTTGCCGCCGTCGACGTGCTGCGTCGGGGCCGGCGCGCCCCAGCGGTCGCGGCCGGCTGACGCCCCACCGGCCCTGCCGCAGCCTGCGCCCACGGCCGCTTGCGCAGCGCCGGTCATCCGCGCCGCG
>CAIYQJ010000070.1 GCA_903928275.1 uncultured Chloroflexota bacterium | reverse complement strand
TCGTCGGCGACGGCGGACCCGAGCAGTCTCCCGGTGCCCGGGAGCCGCGCGCTCCATTCCGGCCCCACGGCGCGATCGAACGCATCGGCGATGGCGTCGAGCCGGTCATCGGCAAGGTGCCTGCGCCGCGCCGCAAGGAGGTCGGCGGCGGCCGGCAGGAGCTTCTCGTACGCGGCCCCCTTCTCGGGGACCGCGGCGGCAAGCTCCTCGACGAGGATCTCGAGCTGGACCTGCAGCATCAGTGTCGGCATGCCGCGTGACGCGAGGACGCGGCCCAGCCAGCGCACCTGCTGCAGGATCTGCTCCGGCTCGTACTGGCACAGGGTGGCCTGCCACGCGGCGTCGCTGCGGGCGAATCGGCGACCGCGCTCGCCGTAGCGGTGCTCGTAGTAGGGGAACCGCTGCCAGCAGAGCTCGCTCGCACGCAGGGAGGCCCGGACCTCGCGGGCGTCGGCCGGCACGGGATGACGCCCCGCCTCCGGGTTGATCGACGTGACGAGGAAGGTCCTGGACTCGGGCTCGAACGGATAGAGCGCGAGGAAGGCCGCCTCCAGGCGGTCGAAGCACTCGTCGGCCGCCCGCGCCACGTGCTCGCGCTCCTGCTCCGCGAGGCGAAGTGCGTTCATCCGCTGCCCGACCTGCGCCCATCGGCCGCGGGCCGCGGATCCGCGGGCGCCCATGTAGGCGAGCCCTGCCTCGTCCGTGAGCAGGAAGGCGCGGGCGATGAGGGGCCGCAGGGCCGCTGCGCCGAGTGTCGACCCCTCGAGGACGTAGACCCATCCCAGCAGGGAAAGCGGCTGCTCGATCGACCGGAGTCGCAGGTGGTCGGCGGCGGCCAGCGCCGCGTCCACCGCCTCCCTGATGTCCGCCACGGTCCGCGGTGCGAAATACCGCAGGTCCTCGTCGAGCGGGGCGAGCCTGCCCATGTCGTGGCGCCAGACGGACAGGACCCGTTCGTCCGAGCAGCCCGCGAGCGCCTGCTCCAGCACGCCATGGATGACCGCCAGGGCTCGAAGCTGCCCCACGTAGGACTCCAGCGGCAGCTGGCAGGCTGCCAGGGCCCGGAAGAACGGTGCGCCCTGCAACCGTGCGTGCGCCGGCCAGGTAGCCGACCTGAGCTCCTCCATCAATGTCAGTCGCTGTCCGAACAGCCCCGGCTTCATGCGCGTGTCGCCCGCTGCTCGTGGGCCAGCAGCCGCTGGTCCAGCTCGTCCATCGACGCGATGTAGGACACGGAGGGATAGCCCTCCACGGCGGCCGTGCCGCCCCAGCGGAATGCCTGCCCCCCGACGAGGATGGGGAGGTCGGGGTACCTTGCGGTCATCACGTCCAGGGCGTCGACCAGCGCGGGCATGTTGAAGTAGATGCTGAGCGACAGCCCCACGATGTCGGGCCGGCGGTCCTCGATCGCCTGAAGCAGGTCCGGCACCGAGGTGCCGGCGCCGAGGAAGTACCCGCGCCACCCCTGCAGCTCGCACAGATCAGCCACCATGCGGCCGCCGAGCTGGTGGTACTCGCCCCCGACGCAGGCGATGATGATCGAGTGCTCGCGTGACGGCCCGCTGAAGACCTCTGCATGGACCAGGGTCAGCATGCGCTCGGTGATCGCCGTGGCCAGGTGCTCCACGGCCACGGAGATCCGCTGGTTCTCCCAGAGCTCCCCGACCTGGTAGAGCGCGCGCTGGAACAGGCCGCCGTACAGGTCTCTGAGGCCCACGCCCGCGGTCCTGAGCTCCTCCACGATCTCGCCGCAGCGGGCGCGGTCGCCTGCGAGCAACGCGGCCAGGTACCGTTCGTAGACGTGCTCGATCAGCGCGTGCTCAGCGGTCTGCATCTGTCGCCTCTCTCCCGCTCGAGCCGGTCGGCGCCGGCCCACGTCGCTCGCCGGCCGGTCGATCCCCCGGGGACTCCGCGGGCGGCAGGTAGTGGGGGTTCTGGGCGATGTCGGTGCCGAACGCCACGTGCGGGTGGGTGCGGAGGAGGTCGAGCAGGATCGCCGCGGCGAAGCGCCGCGAGTCGTACCGGCAGAGCGCGAGGCGCCGGGCGCCGGGGAGGAAGTCGTCGAGCCGCGACCGGCAGTCGATGAGCGGCTCCGAGCCCGGCAGCTCCCGCATGGCCCAGGCCTCGACCTCCACGCCATCCACGCGCAGGTCAGGCCGGACGGCCTCCGCGGTCCGGGCGTCCACGATGCAGACGAGCTCCTCGCCGCGATCCAGCCCCAGCCGCAGGTACGGCACGGCCGCGGCCTTCTGCTCGGCTTCGGCTTCGTGGACGCAGCAGAGGTGGTCGCCCGGCTCCACTTCCGTGGTCGATCGCGGCGGCCGGGAAGCATGACCGTCCGCTGCCGATCCTTCGCCGTTCGGCAGGGCGCCGGATCTCCCTGGCGCCCCCGCTGTCGCCATCCTCACGCCCACCCGCTCTCGACGAGACCCGCGGGC
>CAIYQJ010000069.1 GCA_903928275.1 uncultured Chloroflexota bacterium | reverse complement strand
GTGCCGTGGCCGCTCTCCAGGGATCGACGATCGCGGTGGAGGCGTCCGCGCCGCTGCTCGGGCTGCTCGCGGGGATGGCGGAGTCCATCGGCGGCGTCCCGGTGGCGCTGCCGCCCGGATCGAAGCCCGCGTACCACGCCGCGGCGGTCCTCGCCGCGGCCGGCCTCGTCGCCCTCCTCGATGCGATCGCCGAGCTCGCCCGCGCCGCCGGTCTGGACGAGGGGCACGCCCTCGCCGTGTACGGGCCGCTCCTCGAGGGGACGCTCGCGAACGCGCGGTCCCTCGGGATCGCCGCGGCTCTCACCGGCCCCATGACCCGCGGCGACGTGGGCACGCTCGAGGCGCACGCGGCGGCGCTCGCGGCGCAGGCGCCCTCCGTTACGGCGATGCACCGGGAGCTGTCGCTCCGCGCGATCGCGATCGCCGAGGGCCGCGGCGCCATCGACGAGGGATCCGCGGCCCGCCTTCGAGCGGCCGTTGCCACGGGGACGGAGCGTGGCGCCGCGGCCGACGACCACCGCGCCGAGCGCGAGTAGAATGTCTGCCATGGGCCACAGCATCGCAGCGCGTTTCTCGGGACGACCCGTCGCGTGCTTCGTCCGGGCACCGGCCCGGGGAGGCGAGCGTCACCTCGGCCTGCGGCGGCCGGACGCCATCCACCCGGCGCGCCGCACTCCCACGTTCCTGCGCGGTTCGGACCTCGCGCCCATCGGGCGCCTCCGCCGCGCTGGCGCTGCTCCCCACCACGAGGGCCGCTCGGGCCGGGGCGCTACGATCGGCCCCACGATCCGGATCCGCTGGACCCGGCCCACCGCGCCGGCCCCCGGCGTCCGGTCGGGCGTGGCGTCGGCGTCGTGGCGCGGCTGACGTCC
This sequence comes from uncultured Chloroflexota bacterium, assembly GCA_903928275.1. Classification (GTDB taxonomy): domain Bacteria; phylum Chloroflexota; class Limnocylindria; order Limnocylindrales; family CSP1-4; genus CAIYQJ01. The sequence goes on along the minus strand of CAIYQJ010000069.1, from coordinate 7,185 downwards.
GGGACCGCGACCTCGGCCGGTGGGGTCGTCATCCGCGAGACCGCGTCCGGGCCGTCCATCGTCGTCGGCCGTCGGCGCCGCGAACGTGTCGGCAGCACGTGGTCGCTCCCCAAGGGCACTCCCATCGAGGGCGAGTCCACCGAGGAGACCGCCCTGCGCGAGGTCACCGAGGAGACCGGCCTGGCCGTCGCGATCGTCGAGCCGCTCCCGAGCATCGACTACACGTTCGTGCGGGACGGCACGCGCATCCACAAGACGGTCCACTACTTCGTCATGGAGCCCACCGGCGGCGACCTGTCCGAGCACGACCACGAGTTCGAGGAAGTCCGGTGGGTGACGTTCGCCGAGGCGGGCGCACTGCTGACGTTCGGCTCGGAACGGGGCCTCGTCGAGCTGGTCGCCGCGCGTCGGACGGAAGCCGTCGCCCCGTCCACCTGACCCGGGACGAGCGGCGACGACGGGGCGTCGGCGCCACAGCGCAGGAGACGCCGATGACCGACGACGCAGCCACCGCGGGCCTCAGCGGCACCCCGCTCCTCGAGCGCCACCTCGCACTCGGGGCACGGATGGTCGACTACGCCGGATGGCTCATGCCCGTCCAGTACGCCGGGGTCATCGAGGAGCACCGAGCCGTCCGCTCCAGGGCCGGGCTCTTCGACCTCTCGCACATGGGCGAGCTCTTCGTCGAAGGGCCGGACGCGGGCCGGGCCCTGGCGCGCGCCCTCGTGACGGACCCGCCGTCGCTCGCGATCGGGCGCGCGCACTACTCGATGATCTGCGCGCCGGACGGCGGGGTCATCGACGACCTCATCGTCTACCGGCTCGGCGAGGAGCAGTTCCTCGTCGTCGCGAACGCGGCGAACACGGCGGCGGTCTCGGACGCCCTCGCGGAGCGCCTCGACGGCATGCGGGTCGTGCTCGACGACCGCTCGCGCGACACGGCCCTCGTGGCGATCCAGGGACCGGCGAGCCGCGCGATCCTCGAGCAGCTCATGGACGCCGACCTCGGGGCGCTCCGCTACTACGCGATCACGGAGGCGACGGTCGCCGGCGTGTCCGCGCTCGTCGCCCGGACGGGCTACACGGGCGAGGACGGCTTCGAGCTGTTCGTCGAGTGGGAGCGGGCGCCGGAGGTCTGGGACGCGCTCACCGCCGAAGGCGCGGCGGCCGGGCTCGTCCCGGTCGGCCTCGGTGCCCGCGACACGCTCCGGCTCGAGGCGGGCATGCCCCTCTACGGGAACGAGCTCGACCGCGACACGGACCCCTTCCAGGCGGGCCTCGGCCGCGTCGTGAAGCTCGACCGCGAGGAGGACTTCGTCGGACGGGCCGCCCTCGCGAGGGTCGCCGCCGAGGGCCCGCGGCGCCGTCTCGTCGGCCTCGTCGTCCGGGGCCGCGGGATCGCGCGACACGGCTACGCCGTCCTCTCCGACGGCACGGAGACCGGGCACGTGACGAGCGGGACGCAGTCGCCCACGCTCGGGATCCCCATCGCGATGGCGTACGTGGCTCCGCATGATGCCGGGACGGGTACGATGCTCGACGTGGACATCCGCGGACAGCGCGTGGCCGCGGAGGTCGTGCCGCTGCCGTTCTACCGCCGGCCGAGCTGACTCCGCAGCGGCGAGGAACCCGACCGAACCGGTCACCGCAGAGATGTCGAGGAGGACGAGCGCTCCATGGTCCCTTCCGATCTCCGATTCACGAAGGATCACGAGTGGGTCCGCGTCGAGGGAGACCTCGCCACCGTCGGGATCACGGCACACGCCGCGGACCAGCTCGGCGACATCGTGTTCGTGGAGCTGCCCGCGATCGGGCGGACGATCGACCAGCACGCCACGTTCGGCGTCGTGGAGTCGGTGAAGGCGGTCTCGGACCTCTTCGCCCCCGTGGGCGGCGAGGTCGTCGAGACGAACGACGAGAGCCTCCGGGCGACGCCGGAGCGCGTGAACTCCGACCCGTACGGCGAGGGCTGGATGCTGCGCGTCCGCCTCGCGGATCCGTCGCAGGTGTCGGCCCTCCTCGATGCCGCCGCGTACGAGGCCCTGATCGCGGAGGAGTGACGTCCCGATGGCCTACACGCCGCACACCGCCGACGACCGCGAGCGGATGCTCGCGGCGCTCGGGATCGACTCGGTCGAGGCCCTGTTCGCGGAGATCCCGTCGTCGGTCCGCGCCGCAGGTCTCCCGCTGCCGGCCGGCTTCCCCGAGCACGAGCTCATGGCCCACCTGGCCGCGCTCGCGGCCGCGAACCGCACCGGCCTCGCGGAGTTCGCCGGCGGCGGCGTCTACCGCCACTACATCCCGCCGATCGTGGACCAGGTCCTCCTTCGGAGCGAGTTCTACACGGCCTACACCCCGTACCAGCCGGAGGTGAGCCAGGGGACGCTCCAGTCCATCTACGAGTTCGAGTCGCTCGTCGCCGAGCTCACGGGCATGGACGTCGTCTCTGCGTCCCACTACGACGGCGCCGCCGCCACGGCCGAGGCCGCGCTCATGGCCTGCCGCGCGACGCGACGCGAACACGTCCTCGTCTCGGCGGCGGTCCATCCGCACTACCGGGAGACCGTCGCGACGTACTTCCGCGGCGGCGACCTCGCCCTCGACGAGATCCCGCTCGTCGCGGACGGGCCGAGCGCGGGCACCACGGACCTCGCCGCGCTCGAGAGGCTCCTCGCGGACGCGACCCGCCCGGTCGCCGGCGTCATCGTCGCGAACCCCAGCTTCCTCGGCCTCCTCGAGCCGATGGACGAGGCCGTGCGGCTCGCCCATGCCGCCGGCGCGCTCCTCGTCGCGGTCGTGGAGCCCGTCTCGCTCACGGTGCTCGCGCCCCCCGGCGCGTACGGGGCGGACATCGCGGCCGGCGAGGGCCAGCCGCTCGGGATCCCGCCGCAGTACGGCGGCCCGTACCTCGGGCTGCTCGCCGCCACCGACCCGCTCATCCGGCAGATCCCCGGCCGCCTCGTGGGCATGACCACCGACGTGGACGGCCGGCGGGCGTACGTCATGACCATGCGTGCGCGTGAGCAGGACATCCGCCGCGAGAAGGCCGCCAGCAACATCTGCACGAACCAGGCGCTCTGCGCCCTCGCCGCGGCGGTCTACGTCGCGACCATCGGCCCCCACGGGCTCCGGGACGTCGCCGCGATGTCGGCGGCGCGCGCCGCCGAGCTGGAGGCGACACTCGCGGCGGCCGGCGCGCCGCGGCTCTTCCCCGGCCCCTACCTGAACGAGTTCGCCGTGCGTGTCCCGGACGCCCGACGCGTCCACGAGGCGCTTCTCGACCGCGGCATCCTCGGCGGCATCGTCCTCGCCGACGTGGAGCCCGGTCGCCCCGAGCTGGCCGACGGGCTCCTCGTCTGCGCCACCGAGGTCACCACGTCGGCCGAGATCGCCGCGTTCGGCGCCGCGCTGTCGGCGGTCCTCGCCGGAGCGGTGGCCGGGCGGACGGGCGCGCCGGCCGGACTCGCGTCACCGGCTGGAGGCGTGCGATGAGCGTCCCGATCACCCCGGAGGCCGCGGCCGCGGCCGCCCTTCTCGGCCCGGAGCCGTCGGGGCTCTCCGTGCCTCCCGGCGCGGGGCCCGCGCTCCAGCCCACGCTCTTCGAGCTGTCGCGCCCCGGGCGCGGCGGCGGCAAGGTCGCCCACCCACCCAAGGACGCGCTCGACCGGATCCCCGCTGCCGCGAGACGCGTCACGCCGCCGGCGCTGCCGGAGATCGACGAGCCCACGGTCGCGCGGCACTACGTGAACCTCTCGCGCCTCAACTACTCGATCGACACGGGCTTCTACCCGCTCGGCTCGTGCACGATGAAGTACAACCCGAAGGTCAACGAGTGGGCCGCCCGCCTGCCCGGCTTCGCCTCGCTGCACCCGTTCGCGCCCGACGCCCTCGCGCAGGGGACGCTCGACCTCCTCTGGCAGCTCGAGGAGGCGCTCGCCGCGATCTCGGGGATGGAGGCGGTGACCCTCCAGCCGGCCGCCGGGGCCCAGGGTGAGCTCGCCGGGATCCTCATGGTCCGCGCGTACCACCGCGCCCGCGGTGACCTCGACCGCACCGAGGTGGTCATCCCGGACAACGCGCACGGCACGAACCCCGCCACCGCGTCGATGGCCGGCTTCACGACGGTCTCGATCCCGTCCGCGCCGGACGGCGGCGTGGACATCGAGGCGTTCCGGTCCGCTCTCGGCCCGCGGACGGCCGCGATCATGATCACGAACCCTTCCACCCTCGGCCTGTTCGAGAAGCGGGTCGTGGAGCTCCTCGAGATGGTCCATGCGGTCGGCGCGCTCGCCTACATGGACGGTGCCAACCTCAACGCGATCATGGGCCACTTCCGGCCCGGTGACGCCGGCTTCGACGTCATGCACTTCAACGTCCACAAGACGTTCGGCACCCCGCACGGCGGCGGCGGCCCGGGTGCCGGACCGGTCGGGGTCCGCGCCGCGCTCGTCCCGTTCCTCCCGTCGCCACGCGTCCTGCGGGAGGCGGACGGGACGTTCCGCCTCGAGGCTCCGGGCGAGCGCCCGTCCTCGATCGGACGGATGCGCTCGTTCGTCGGCAACACCGGCGTGCTCATCCGGGCGTACGCGTACATCCGCGCCCACGGCGGCCCCGGCCTCGTCCAGGTGAGCGAGGACGCCGTCCTCGCCGCCAACTACCTCAAGCATCGCGTGGCCGAGGCGTACGAGGTCCCGTTCGAGCGGCCGTGCATGCACGAGTTCATCGCCTCGGCCGCAGCGCTGAAGCGCGACACCGGCGTGCGGACCCTCGACGTCGCCAAGCGCCTCATCGACTACGGCCATCACCCGCCCACGATCTACTTCCCGCACACGGTCGAGGAGGGGATGCTCATCGAGCCCACGGAGACGGAATCCGTGGAGACGCTCGACGCGTTCGCCGACGCGCTCATCGCGATCGCACGCGAGGCGCACGAGGCGCCGGGGCTCGTGACGTCGGCGCCCACGACGGCTCCCGTCCGCCGGCTGGACGAGGCGGCGGCCGCACGCCAGCCGAACCTCCGATGGCGGCCGGTGGCCGGCGCGGAGACACCCTGCCCGGAATGACGGGGCAAGGGGGTCCGTCCGGCCCGTCCGCACCGGGCCGGGCGGGTTTGACAGCGCGCACCGGCCATCCGATAGTGGCGCGAGACTCGCGGGGCGCCGCGCGTCGCGCATGCCTGCCGTCCACGTCGAGATCCGCGTTCGGGGCTCGACACTGAGGAGTGGATGTACGGGGGCGGCGCGGGGCAGGCAAGCCCACCGACAAGTGGAGCGACGGCCGTCGGTGACGGCGTGACCGTCGAGAGGAGGATCCATGCACAAGCGTCTCATCACCCTGCTGGGCGCCGTCGCGATCGTCGCGGTCGCATGCCAGGGGGCGACGGCCACGACCGCTCCGACGGCAGCGCCGGCCACCGCAGCGCCGGCCACCGCGGCCCCGGCGACCGCGGCCCCGGCCACCGCTGCCCCGGCCAGCGTCGCGCCGAGCGCATCTGCCGCCGCGGTCGACCCGCGGTTCAACACGACCTACCCGACCCGGGTCAAGGCCGGCACGCCCGGCGGGACGGCCATCGTCGCCGAGTGGCAGCAGGTCGACACGCTCAACCCGTATTACGCGGGCGCGAACACCGACTACGAGGTCCTCACCGCGACTGCCCGCTCGCTGACCATGATCACGGACGACCTGCGGTACGCGCCCGACCTCGCCGCCGAGATCCCGACGATCGCCAACGGCGGCGTGCAGATCCCCGGAGCCAACGGCGACGCGATGACCGTGACCTGGAAGCTTGCCCCCGCGAAGTGGTCCGATGGGACCGCGATCACGTGCGACGATGTCGCCTACACGTGGTCGTGGAACATGGACCCGGCGAACACCGCCCTCTACGGCGGGACCGTCGGCTGGTCCGACATCACCGCCGTCGACTGCCCGGACCCGCAGACCGCGGTCATGCACTTCAAGAACGTCTACGAGGGCTACCTCGGCCTGTACCTCGCGGTCCTGCCCAAGGCGTACATGTCGAAGATCCCCGTGAAGGACGCGTCCTCGCAGAGCTACCCCCTGAGCGACGCGATCGCCTCCGTCCCGGTCTCCGGCCCCTTCATGTACAAGTCGATCGCCAAGGACCTCTCGCAGATCGACCTCGTGAGGAACCCGCTCTACACCTCTCCCGATTGGGCAGGTCCCGCTCACCAGGCGTACCTCGACGGGATCACGTTCAAGTACTACAGCGACGCGGACGCGATGATCGCCGGGTACAAGGCCGGTGAGTACGACATCGCCTACGACCTCACGGAGTCCGACCTGCCCAAGCTCGCCGACCTCCAGGCGTCGGGCCAGGTCCTCGACCAGCAGGGCCTCACCTACGAGCTCCTCCGCCCGAACTGGGCGAGCAAGGTCATGAGCGACGTCGCCATGCGCCAGGCGCTCCAGCTCGCCGTGGACCGCAACGCGATCAACACCCGCCTGCTCGCCGGGAAGGCCACGCCGGCGTACGTGAACACCAGCCCGCTCATGTACTACTACGACCAGAGCATCCAGCCCTACAGCCAGGACCTCGCGAAGGCGAATGCCATCCTCGACGCGGCCGGCTGGGTCAAGGGATCCGACGGCATCCGCGCCAAGAACGGCGTGAAGGCCCAGATCACCATGTGCACCACCACCCGCCAGGTCCGTGGTGACACCCTCGCCCTCATCTCAAGCTGGCTCAAGCAGCTCGGCATCGACGCGAAGGTCTCCCAGGTCCCCTCGACCGTCATCTTCGGGGCCTACTCCACGACCGCCGCGACCACCGCGTGCAACCTGGCGCATGGGACGTTCGACATCGCCGAGCACGCGTTCGTCGTCTCGCCGGACCCGATCGCCAACTACGTGACCTACAACTCGAAGACGACCGAGCCGAACGGCAGCAACGACGCCAAGATCAACGACCCCCTCATCGACAAGGCGCTCGATGCGGTCAAGGGCACCGTGGATCCGGCGGTCATCACCGACGCCTACAAGACCTTCTTCCAGCAGTACCTCTCGCAGGCCGTCGAGGTGCCGCTCTACTATCGCCACGACGTCTACATCGTCAACCCGAAGGTCGGGAACTTCGTGGGCAACGGCACGACCGCCACGGGATCCTGGAACGCCCAGGACTGGTTCCTCGGCCAGTAGTCGAGAGTCCACCGCGGCCGTCCTCGACGG
>CAIYQJ010000068.1 GCA_903928275.1 uncultured Chloroflexota bacterium | reverse complement strand
TCGTCGAGGAGCTCGTCCGCGCCGGGGTGCGCGACGCCGTCGTCTGTCCCGGGTCCCGTTCCACGCCCATGGCGCTCGCGCTCGCGGCGCACCCGGGGATCCGGATCCACGTCCACCTCGACGAGCGGTCGGGCTCGTTCTTCGCGCTCGGCGCGGCGAAGGCCTCGCGCCGGCCCGTCGTCTTCCTCGCCACGTCGGGAACCGCGGTCGTGAACGCGCACCCCGCCGTCGTCGAGGCGGCGCACGGTCGCGTGCCGCTCGTCGTCCTCACGGCGGACCGCCCGCCGGAGCTGCGGCATCGCGGGGCGCCGCAGACCATCGACCAGGTCCGGCTGTACGGCGTCGCGGCGAAGTGGGCAGTGGACATGCCCGTGCCGGAGGCCGGCCCTGACGCGGAGGCATCCTGGCGGGCGACGGCGGCGCGGGCCGTCTCCGTCGCCGCGGAATCGCCCGCCGGCCCGGTCCACCTGAACCTGCCGTTCCGCGAGCCGCTCATCCCCGACGGCGACCTCGCGCCGCACGAGGTGCTCCCGCCGCCGACGCCCTGTCGCGCGGACGTGGAGGCGCCTTCCCGCTCGTTCCAGTCGCTCGTCACGGGCCGCCGCCGCCTCGAGTCGGACGCGCTCGACGCCCTCGCGGGCGTCCTCGCCGCCGCCCGCCGCCCCCTCATCGCCTGCGGGCCCCTCGACGAACCGGCACTCCCCGCCGCCGTCGCCGCCCTCGCAGCGGCACTCGACGCGCCGGTCCTCGCGGACCCGCTCTCGCAGATGCGCCTGGGGCCGCACGACCGGTCGCGGGTCGTCGCCCACGGTGACCTCCTCGTGCGGCGCGGCCCGTGGATCGCGGGCCACGCGCCGGACCTCGTCGTGCGCTTCGGGGCGCCGCTCACGTCGAAGCCGCTCGGCGGGCTGCTCGCGGAGAGTCGGCCCGCGCACGTCGTCATCGACGACGGCGACGGGTGGCTGGAGCCGCACCTCATCCCCGCGACGATCGTCCATGCCGACCCGGCCGGGACGGCGGCCGATCTCGCCCGGGCCGTGGCGGACCGACGAGCCCCGGCCGATCGCCGCGCCCCGGCCGATCGACGCGCCCCGGCCGATCGCCGCGCCGGTAGGCCGACCCCCGACGGTGGCTGGTGCGCGGCGTGGCTCGCCGCCGATGCCGCCGCGGGAGACGCGATCGACGAGTCCATGGCGGCGATCGACGAGCCGTACGAGGGGCGCGTCGTCGGTGCGCTCGCGGACGTCCTCCCCGACGGGGCGCTGCTCTGGGCCGGCAGCTCCATGCCCGTCCGGGACCTCGACGCCTATCTCGCGACGGGCCCGGCGGACGTGCGGGTCCTCTCGAACCGCGGGGCGAACGGGATCGACGGCGTCCTCTCCTCCGCGCTCGGCGCCGCGATCGTCGTCGCGGGCCCCGTGCTCCTCGTCGTCGGCGACGTCTCCTTCCTCCACGACATCGGCGGACTCCTCGGTGCGGCGGAGCGGGCTCGGGCGCGCGACGCGTCGCTCACGGTGCTGCTCGTCGACAACGACGGCGGCGGGATCTTCTCGTTCCTGCCGCAGGCCACCGCCGACGTGCCCGGAGCCGGCCTGCCCGCCCGGTACGAGGAGCTCTTCGGGACGCCGCACGGCATGGGGCCGCGGCTCGGGCCGGTCGTGGAGGCCTACGGGGGCCGGTGGATCGACGTCGGCGCGCGCCCGTGGACGTCGGCGGCGGAGGATGGCGCGGCGGTCGCGGCGGCCGTCCGGTCCGCGCTCGGCGAGCCGGGCGTCACGGTCATCCGCTACGCGACGCATCGGGCGCGCAACGTCGAGCTCCACCGGCTCGTGGCGTCGAGGGTCGCAACAGCGCTCGATCGACTCGCCGGCCGGGCGCCCGTCGCATGACCCGTCGGATGACTCGTCGACTCGCCGCTGCCGATGGGACGACATGGGCCGTCCGCGACGCGGGCGCGGGGCCCACGGTGCTGCTGCTCCACGGCTTCACCGGGACGGGCGCATCCCTCGACGACCTCGCGCGGGCCTGCCGACGCGCGGGCCACCGGACGATCGCGCCGGACCTGCTCGGTCATGGAGCATCCGATGCGCCGCGGGACCCCGCACGCCACGACGTGACCCGCCAGGCGGCCGACCTCGCCGCGATCCTCCGGGAGCTCGAGGCCGCCCCCGCGTCGGTGGTCGGCTACTCCTTCGGCGGCCGTGTCGCCCTGCGCCTCGCGCTCGATGCGCCGGGGCTCGTCTCGTCGGTCGTCCTCATCGGCTCCGGCGCCGGGATCGCGGACCCGGCCGAGCGAGCCCGCAGGCGCGCGGTCGACGAGGACCTCGCCGGGTCGATCGAGCGCGACGGCGTCGCCGCGTTCGTCGATCGGTGGGAGGCGATGCCGCTCTTCGCATCCGAGGAGGCGCTGCCCCCGGTCATCCGTGCCCGCCGCCGCGCCGAGCGTCTCGCGCAGGACCCGGCGGGGCTCGCCGCGAGCATGCGCGGCGCCGGCCAGGGATCGCAGGAGCCGCTCGACCACCGGCTCGGGTCGCTCGCGGCGCCCACGCTCCTCATCGTCGGGGAGCTCGACACGAAGGCGCTCGCGAACGCGCGGGCGATCGCCGAAGCGGCGCCCCCCGGGCGCGCCACCGTCCTTGTGATCGAGGGTGCCGGACACGCCGCGCACCTCGCCCGGCCCGGCGCGGTCCGGGACGCCGTCCTCGACCACATCGGCAGGGCCGCCGCCACCGCCGCCACCGCCCGCACCGACCCCGCGGCCGCCACCGCCACTGCCGCCATCGCCACCACCACCTCGACGGTCGCCACGGCGGGCCCGCCGGCCGGCGACCCGGCCACGGCCACGGCCACACACGGGAGGATCACATGAACGGGACCGGGGCCACGTGGACCCGCGTGAAGGACTACTCGGACATCGCGTACGAGCACTCGGGGACCGGGATCGCGCGCGTGACGATCGACCGGCCCGAGGTGCGCAACGCCTTCCGCCCGGAGACGGTCGACCAGATGATCGATGCGTTCCGCGACATCCGCGACGACGGGTCGATCGGCGTCGCGCTGCTCACCGGCGCCGGCGACGTGGCGTTCTGCTCCGGCGGCGACCAGCGCGTGAAGGTGCGCGGTGGCTACCAGCGGGAGGAGGAGGGGACGCACGCCCTGAACGTGCTCGAGCTCCAGAAGCTCATCCGCTCGCTGCCGGTCCCGGTCATCGCGCTCGTGAACGGCTACGCGATCGGCGGCGGCCACGTGCTCCACGTCGTCTGCGACATGACGATCGCGAGCGAGAACGCGATCTTCGGCCAGACCGGGCCGAAGGTGGGCTCGTTCGATGCCGGCTACGGCGCCACGATGCTCGCGCGGATCGTGGGCCACAAGCGCGCGCGAGAGATCTGGTACCTGTGCCGGCAGTACACGGCGGCCGAGGCGCTCGCCATGGGCCTCGTGAACGCCGTGGTGCCGCTCATCGACCTCCAGGCCGAGGGCGTTCGCTGGGCGGACGAGGTCCTGGCCATGAGCCCCACCGCCATCCGGTTCCTCAAGGCCGCGTTCATCGCCGACACGGACGGGCTGGCCGGCCTCCAGGAGCTCGCCGGGTACGCGACCGCGCTCTACTACACGACCGACGAGGCGCACGAGGGGAAGGACGCCTTCCTCCAGAAGCGCCGGCCCGACTTCTCGAAGTACCCGAGGCGCCCGTGAGCGACGCACCGCGCCCGGGAGAAGACTCGGCGCCGACGGCCTCGGCGGACGAGGCGACGTCCACGGCTGCCTCGGCGTCGACCGCGCCGCCGACGGGCTCCGCCGCGGCGCGGCCATCCACCGCGCGAGTCTGGTGGCTCGCGATCCGCCCGAACACGCTCCCCGCGGCGATCGCCCCGGTCGTCGCCGGGCTCGGTGCGGCGGTGTCCGGTCACCCCATCGCGTGGGGCCCGGCGCTCGGGTGCCTGGCGGTCGCGCTGCTCCTCCAGATCGCCGCGAACCTCGCCAACGACCTCGCCGACTTCCGGTCCGGGGCGGATGCGGGCGACCGGCTGGGCCCGGTCCGCGTCGCGGCCGGTGGCCTCGTCACGCCCCGCAGCCTCGCGGTGGCCACTGCCTTCGTGGTGGGCTGTGCCGGGCTCGTGGGGCTCTACCTCGTGTCGGTCGGCGGGATCGTCCTGCTCGTCGTCGGTGCCCTCGCCATCGTCGCCGCGCTCCTGTACACAGGCGGCCCGTGGCCGTATGGCTACCATGGCCTGGGCGAGGTCTTCGTGTTCGCGTTCTTCGGGCTCGTCGCGGTCGGGGGCACGGTCTACCTCCAGACCGGAGGCCTGGGCGCGCTCGCGATCCTCGTGTCGATCGCGATGGGGTGTCTCGCGACGGCGATCCTCGTCGTGAACAACCTGCGCGACATCGACAGCGACCGGCGGGCGGGCAAGCGGACGCTCGCCGTCAGCCTGGGTCGGCGGTTCGCGCGCCTCGAGTACGAGGCGCTCCTCGGCGTGGCCGCGGCGATGCCGGTGGCCGCCTGGCTGGCCGGCCTCGCGGGCCCCACCGTCCTCGTCGCCCTGGTCGCGGCGCCTCTCGCGATCCCGCTCCTGCGGGCCGTCTTCGCCGAGGGCGACCCGCGGCGGCTCAACCCCGTCCTCAAGGGCACGGCACGCCTCGAGCTGGCCGCGGCCGTGCTGCTCGCCGTGGGGCTCGCGGTCGGTGGCCGCTGACATGCGCGACGCCCGCGAGGTCGACCCCCGCCAGCTTGGCGCCCGCATGCGCGACGCCCGCGAGGTCCTCGCGGCGACGATCGCCGCGCTGCGTGCGCAAGCCGCCGCGGCCGCGCCGGACGCGATCGTGGCGGCGGAGGTGGTCGCGGTCGAGATCCCGTTCCGCACGCCCATCGCGACCGCGTCCGGCACCTGGACGCGACGTTCGTCGCTCCTCGTGCTGCTCCGCGACGCGGGCGGTGCCGCCGGGCTGGGGGAGATCACGCTGCCGCCGGCGACGGACCTCGGCGCGCATGGGCCGGGCCCGTGGGATCACAGCGCGGAGATCCGGACGCTCGCGAGCCGGATGGTCGGGAGGACGCCGTCGGGCGCGCTCGACCTCCTCGTCGGGCTGCGCGAGCGGGGTCCGGCCTGGGGCGGCGGCGGCGACCATGCGGGCGGCGGCGAGCGTGCCGGCGCAGCGGCCGCCAGCTCCGGCGAGCATCACGGCGCAGCGGCCGCCACCGACGTCGAGCGTGCCGGCGCAGCGGCCGCCAGCTCCGGCGAGCATCACGGCGCAGCGGCCGCCACCGGCGGCGAGCATCACGGCGCAGCGGCCGCCACCGACGTCGGGCTCGCCCGCGCGACCGCCGCGGGCTTCGAGGCAGCGCTCCTCGACCTCGCCGCGCGGCGCGCGGACGTGGGGCTCGCCGCATTCCTCCACGCTGCCCTCGCCGCCGCGTCCCTCCCCGTCGCGGAGCCGCGACCGGACGTGGCCGTGTCGGCGCTCGTGGCCGCGGCGGATGCCGACGTCGTCGCGCTGGAGGCACGGGCGGCCATCGCGGCCGGCCACGCGTGCGTGAAGCTCAAGGTGGGCGACGAACCCGACGACGCGGGCCTCGCGACGCGCGTCGGCGCGGTCCGCGCGGCGATCGGGCCGGGCCCGGAGCTGCGCCTCGACGCGAACGCGGCGTGGACGCTGGCCCAGGCGACGGGGCGTCTCGCGGCCGTCGCCCCGTACGACGTGGCGTATGTCGAGCAGCCGGTGGTGTCGATCGCCGACCTGGCGGCGCTGCGATCGCGCGTCGCGATCCGGATCGCCGCCGACGAGTCGGTCACGGGTGCCGGCGCCGCAGCCGAGGTCCTCGCGCGCCGCGCGGCGGACGCGCTCGTCGTGAAGGTCTCGCGGGTCGGCGGCATCGCCGAGACGCTCACGATCGCGGCACTGGCTCACGAGCGCGGCGTTCCCGTCGTTCTCAGCTCGTTCTTCGAGACCGGGGTTGGGCTCGCGGCCGCCCTGAACGTCGCGGCCGTCCTGCCCGGACCGGACGTGGCGCACGGCCTCGCGACCGGCGGCCTCCTCGAGACCGACCTGCTGGCGTCTCCGCTCGTCGCCGGCCAGGGCCGGCTCGCGCTTCGGGACGGACCCGGTCTCGGGATCGACCTGGATCCTGCCGCGGTCGCGGCGCACCGGCCGCTGACGCAGCCGTGAGCGGGCGTCCGGCGGCACGGCCGATCACGACGGGCGAGCGTGACTGGCTCCTCGCCGCGGCGGATCGCGCCCCGGGCGGTGTGGCGCTCGTGGATGGCCCGATCCGACTGTCGTGGAGCGACCTGCTCGCGCATGTCGACGCGCTCGCCTTCCGGCTCGCGGCGGAGGGCCTGGGCGCCGGCGATCGCGCGGTGACGCTCGCGGGTCCCAACGCGTCGTTCGTCATGGCCGTCCACGCGCTCCGCCGGCTCGGCGCCGTCCTCGTGCCGCTCGGGCCGCGCGGCACCGCGTTCGAGCATGCCCGCGCCATCGTGGACGCCGGGCCGCTCCTGCTGCTGCACGACGCAGCGCACGCTGACGCGGCGCGCGCGGCCGTTCGAGCCGCCGAGGCGCTCGGCGCCGGGCAGGTCCGCTGCGTCTCGCTGGCCGACTCCGGGGCGGTCGAGCCGAGCGCCATCGTCGCGCCGCGCCCGATCGTCGCTCTCCGCGACGCGATCGACTTCCGTGCGCCGGCGTCGATCCTCTACACGTCCGGGACCACCGGACGCCCCAAGGGGGCGATCCTCACGTGGGGCAACCATCGCGCCAGCGCCGACGCCTGGGCCAGCGTCCTCGGCCGCCGCGACGACGATCGATGGCTCCTTTCGCTCTCGGGTCACCACGTCGCCGGGCTCGCGACGGTCCTCCGCGCGACGATCGCGGGCGTGCCGCTCGTCCTCGCCGGCGATCGGTTCGAGGCGACGGAGGTCCTCGCGCTCGTCCGGCGCGAGGCCGTCACGCACCTCTCCGTCGTCGCGACGACACTCGAGCGCCTGCTCGACGCACTCGGCGACGAGGCGCCTTCGCCGTCGCTTCGCGGCGTCCTGCTCGGGGGTGGCCCATGGCCCCCGGCGCTCGTCCGCCGCGCCATCGAGGCCGGGATCCCGATCGTGCCGTCCTACGGGATGACGGAGACCGCGTCGGGGGTCGCCGCGTCGCTGCCGTCCCTGGCCGTCGTCCACCCTGCCGCGTCCGGTCTCGCGCTCGCCGGCGCGCGGATCCGGATCGAGGCGGGTGGTCGCCCGGTCGCGCCCGGCTCGGTCGGCGGGATCGTCGTGTCCGGTCCCATGGTCATGGCGGGCTACCTCGGCCTGCCCGACGAGTCGGCCGCCGCGATCCGGGACGGGTGGCTCCGCACCGGGGACCTCGGCAGGCTCGACGCGGACGGCATCCTGACCGTCGTGGGCCGGCGCGACGACCTCGTGATCACCGGCGGCGAGAACGTCTACCCGGCCGAGGTGGAGGAGACCCTCCTCGCGCATCCCGTCGTCGCGGACGCCTGTGTCGTGGGGATCGCCGACGACCGCTGGGGCGCCGTGCCGGTCGCGGCGGTCGTCCTCCTGCCCGGCGCCATCGCCGACGAGGCTGCGATCCGCGCGTTCGTGGGCGACCGTCTCGCGCCCTTCAAGGTCCCGGCGCACGTCCGTTTCGTGGCGTCGATCCCGCGGACGGCCGGCGGGAAGATCCGCCGGGCGGAGGTGCGCGCGCTCTTCGCGGCGGGGACGGGCGCCGACGGGGCCGGCCGGGTCCCGGACGGCGCCACGGCCCCGGACGGCGCCACGCCGACCGACGCCTCCGTGCTCGCCGGTCCGGGCGGCCGACGCACGATCCGGCGCGACGGCGCGGACGTCGCCTACCAGGTCTCCGGCGCGGGCCCGGGAGTCGTCCTCCTCCACGCGACCCTCTCGCGGGCACGATCGTGGCGGCCGCTCGTGCGGGCGCTCGGCGACCGCGCGCGGGTGGTCGCGATCGACCGCCGCGGCCATCGCGCGAGCCTGGACCCGGATCCCATGCGCCTCGCGTTCGGGGACCACGTCGCGGATGTCGCGGCGATCATCGAGCGCGAGGGGATCGCGCCGGCCGTCATCGTGGGCCACAGCTTCGGCGGCTGCGTGGCCCTCGACCTCGCGGCCGCGCGCCCGGACCTGGTCCATGCCGTGATCGCGTACGAGCCGCCGTACATGCCGCTCGCGTCGGAGCGCGTCCGCGACGCGATGGCCGGTGTGGCCCGCGAGGCCGCGGCTGCCCACGCGGCCGGTGACGGTCCGCGCGCCGTGGAGCTCTTCCTCCGCACGGTCCTCGGCGACGCCGGATTCGAGGCGCTGCCGCCGGCGGTCCGCGCCATGGTCCGCGAAGAGGGCGACGCCGCCGCGTCCGATTCCCGGCTGACCGGGCTCCGGCCGGACCGCCTCCCGCGGATCTCGGCGCCCGTCGTCGTCGCCGTCGGCGCGGAGAGCCGCCCGTTCTACCTGGCGATCGCCGAGGGGCTCGCCGCGACGATCCCCGGCGCCCGTGTCGTCCGCGTCCCCGGCGCCGACCACATGGGCGCCGTCACGCATCCGGAGGCGATCCTTGCTCTCGTCGAGGACGCGCTCGAGATCGACCGCTCCCGCGCCGCCCCGGCTGGCTACCTGCCCGGCGCCGATCCATCGACCCCCGTCCCCGGCGGGACCGCCCCCGGCGCGACCGCCCCCGGCGCGACCGCCCCCGGCGCGACCGCCCCCGGCGCCGATCCATCGACCCCAGTCCCTGGCGCGATCGCCCCCGGCGCGACCGCCCCCGGCGCGACCGCCCCCGGCGCGACCGCCCCCGGCGCCGATCCATCGACGCCCGTCCCCGACCTCCCGACCATGCCGCCGTCGGGCCGCGCCCCATCGCGCGCCGCCGACGCTACGGACCCCCGCTGAGGAGCCCATCCATGCCCGAAGGGAACGCTGCGCCCGCAGCCGACGTCCGCGAGATGTTCGACCGGATCAGCCCGGTCTATGACCTGATGAACCAGCTGATCAGCGGCTTCCAGGAGCCGCGCTGGCGGCGACGCGCGGTGCGCGAGGCGCGGCTGTCGCGCGGGAAGGCGGCCGTCGACGTCGCGTGCGGGACCGGCAAGGTGACGCGCGCGCTCGCGAAGCGCGTGGGCCCCTCGGGGTACGTGATCGGCGTGGACTTCTCGCCGGGGATGATCGCCCGCGCACAGGCCACGCGCGCCGGCGGCCTGAACGTCTCATTCGTGGTGGGCGACGCGCTTGCCCTCCCCCTCGACGACGCCACCGTGGATGCGGCGACGATCGCGTTCGGGATGCGGAACCTCGTGGATTACGGCCGCGGGTTCCGCGAGATGACGCGGGTCGTCCGTCCGGGTGGTCGCGTCGTCTGCCTCGAGATCGCGCGGCCGAGCAGCCGGCTGGGCCGGGCCATCCAGCAGTGGTTCGACCGGATCGTGCCGATCATCGGCCGCCTCGTGGGGCAGGGCGACGCGTACGCGTACCTCATCCGGAGCACGCGCGGCTACCCGGACCCCGAGCGGATCGCGGCGATCATGCGCGAGTCCGGGCTCGAGGACGTGCGCTGGGTCCCGCTGAGCGGCGGGATCGTGACGCTCCACGCGGGCACGCGGCCGCGGACGGGCCCGGCATCGGCAGCGGATGGCGAGACCACCGCGTCCTGACGCCACGGCGGACGATGCCGCGTCCCGACGCCTCGTCCTGACACCGCGGCGGACGATGCCGCGGCCCGACGCCTCGTCCTGACGCCGCGGCGGACGATGCCGCGTGCGCCCCGGGTCGGGCGCACGGGAGCGAACGGAGGCCGGTCTGGTCAGTCCTCGGCGACGCGCTCGAGCGTGAGGGAGGCGCGACGGATGTCGGACGGGAAGCGGCTCCAGGCGTCGAGGCGCGTCGGGACCATCAGCAGGATGCCGGCCGACGACCCGTCCTCGACGCGCATCCTCCAGGAGTCCCATCCCTCGTACCACTGGATGAAGGCCACCATGTCCAGATCTCTGGCCCAGGCGTCTTCATCGGGGTTGTCGATGCTCTCGATGCGAAGGGTGGTGCCGGCCTCCAACGTGTAGCGGTCGGCGACAACGGCAGGGTCGAGCTGCGCGAACAACGCGAACTGGTCGTGCTCGGGGATGACGATCGACGCCCGGCGCGTGAGCCTCCAGCGCGACCCGACCTCGCCGTCGGTCCGGCGGCCTTGACTGTCCAGTCGCACCGCCGGTGGCGTCCACGTCGGGTCGTCGGCGACCACGGCCGGCGGTTTCCACGTGGGGTCGGTGACGCCGGCGCCCCGCAGTGCCATCGCGTGCAGGTCCCGGCCCACGGGACCTGCACGCTCCTGCCCAGGCACCATCACCCGAGCCAGCACGGCGCAGATCAGCCCGGCGACGACCGCCACCCCGACCCCCCCCAATCCAGATCCACGCCTCTACTCTGGCGGCCGACATCCGAGGCGCAAGACGCCGGAAGTCACAGGACCGGCCGGCCGGCCGGTCCGCTCGCGCCCGGGAGGGGAGACCCGGGGAAGATCGGGCGATCACCGGCGGGTGAGCGCTCTCGTCCATGGTGCTCCCCATGCTGGACGAGCGGTTCGGTCGGTCGATCCGTGCGCTCAGGCGGCGCCAGGGGCTCCGCCAGGTCGACGTCGCCGGACGCGCGAACGTGCCGCAGTCGACCGTGTCCCTCATCGAGCGCGGCCGCATCGACGGGTTCCAGGTCCGCACCGTCCGCGCCGTCGCCCGAGCCGTGGATGCCGCGTGGGACCCAGCAGTCCGCTGGCGGGGCGGCGAGCTGGACAGGCTCCTCGACGAGGCACACGCGGGACTCGTCGGTCGCGCCGTGGCGGACCTCACGCGGATCGGGTGGGAGATGCGCGCCGAAGTCTCGTACGCCGTGTACGGCGAGCGCGGTTCGATCGACCTCCTCGGCTGGCACCCGGCCGCCCGCCTCCTGCTCGTCGTCGAGGTGAAGACGGCGCTGGTGTCGATCGAGGAGACGCTCCGCAGGCACGACACGAAGGCGCGCCTGGCGCGGCGGATCGCGGACGAGCGGTTCGGGTGGCTCGCTGTAGGGACGGCGTCGATCCTCATCCTGCCGGGCTCTTCGACGGCCCGTCGCCACGCGGCCCGGCATGACGCTGTGCTGCGCGCCGCCTATCCGCTTCGCGGCGACGATCTCCGATCCTGGCTCCGCGATCCGCGGGTGCCCGCGTCCGGGATGCTCTTCCTCCCAGCCATCGTCCGGGGCGATGCTATCCACTCCGGCACCACGCCCCACCGCGTCCGTCGGCTCGCTCACCAGACGCCCGACGCCTCACCGCACCCAGCCATCGCCCGGGACGATGCGTGAGGCTTGGCCCGCCTCTCATCCGCGCGACGGACGCCTCCAGCCGCAGCGCCGTCGCCATACCAGCGTCCCGGGCGATATCCGGGCCTCGGCGGCCGCGCGGTCGGCCTCGGCCGCGGCGCCGTCGCCATACCAGCGTCCCGGGCGATATCCGGTGCTCGGCGGCCGCGCGGTCGGCCTCGGCCGCGGCGCCGTCGCCATACCAGCGTCCCGGGCGATATCCGGTGCTCGGCGGCCGCGCGGTCGGCCTCGACGGCGATGACTGCGGCCGCGGCGCTGGCGCCCGGACCGTCGTCGGCAGCAGGCAGCAGGCAGCAGGCAGCAGGCCGCGGGCCGTGGCCGCGGCGTCAGCGCCCGGACCGTCCGCGGGCGACCCGACCCCGGCTACCGCCCTAGCGCCCGGAGCCCTTCACCGACCCGGTCGACGCGCCGGGCCCCGGGACGGTGACGACGCAGACGACCCGGCGCTCGAACTGGTTCTCCCACTCGGCGCGCTCCGGGTAGAAGGCCGTCGCGCCGAGGCTCGAGCCGTCGAGCGGGCGCCCCACGTACGTCGCGAAGAGCGCGGTGCATCCGGTGATCGCCGCCGCGGGCGCCCCGTCGACCGGGTATGGGACGCCGCGGTCGCCGGGCAGCACGACCTGCCCCATGACCTCCTGGATGTGCGGCTGGTCGCACCCGGCGATCTCCGCCGCGGGCGACCCCGACACGGTCCGGACGACGCCCGGCCGGGCCGCGGCCGCGATCGCGTCGCTCCCTACCAGGCAATCGCCGGGCTTCGCGCTCCGGTAGCCGACCTGCGTGGGGCTCACGAGCTTGAAGACGACGAGCGACGCGAGCACGAGGACCCCGCCGATGATGAGCGAGCGCTGGGCAGGCGAGAATCGGCCGGACACGTGCGCCCACGGCCCCATGGGCATGCCGGACCGTTCCGGTGCTCCGGGCCGGGGCGGCGCGTCGTCCTCGCGGTCCGCCTCGATCCGCCCGTCGTCGGACCGGCCGCCGTGCCGATCGCCCGGCGTCTCGCTCATCGTGGTCGCTCCGGGCTGTCGCTTGGAGCCGTGAGCCGCGGCAGCGCGGTCACACGCGCTCGAGGTAGCGCTCGCGCTCCCACGCCGTCACCACCTGGTCGTACGCGTTCTGCTCCACGTGCGCCATGTTGAGGTAGTGGTCCACCACGTCCCGGCCGAAGATCTCGACGGCCGCCTCTGACCGCTCGAGCGCCTCGATGGCGTCGTACAGCGAGCGCGGCATCCGCTCGCAGCCGGTGGCCACGTAGCCGTTGCCCTTGTGCTCGGCCGGGATCTCCACCTGGTGGCGGATCCCCCACAGGCCGGCGCCCACGGCCGCCGCGTACGTCAGGTATGCATTCATGTCGGCGCCCGGGAACCGGTCCTCGACGTGCAGCGCGGGCCCGTTGCCCACCACGCGGAACCCCGTCGTCCGGTTGTCGCGACCCCACACGACGTTCACCGGCGCCCAGGACAGCGCGGCGAACCGCTTGTAGCTGTTGACGTTCGGGGCGAGGAAGATCGCGAGCTCGCGGGAGAGCTTCATCATCCCGCCGACGAACCAGCGCATGAGCTGCGACATGCCGTAGGGCTCGGCCGCCGGGTCGTGGAACAGCGGCGCCGTCCCGTCCGCGTTCCAGAGGCTCATGTGGAGGTGGCCGGACGAGCCGGTCCAGCGGTGGTCCGGTTTCGCCATGAACGTCAGCCCGTAGCCGTTGAGGTACGCGATCTCCTTGGCGCCGTGCTTGAAGATCACGCTCCGGTCGGCGGACTCGAGGACCTCGTCATACCGGATGTTCACCTCGTGCTGCCCCGGCGCCGCCTCGCCCTTGCTGAACTCGATGGGGATGCGCGCCTCGGACATGAGCTTGCGGAGCTTCCCGTGGTACGGCTCCGCCTTCGTGGCCTGGAGGAGGTGGTAGTCCTCGTTGTAGTAGCCGAACGTGGCCGGCACCGGCCAGCCGCGCCGATGGAGGTCGTCCCACTGGTCGGTGAGGAGGTAGTACTCGAACTCCGAGCCCGCCTTCACGACGAACCCGGCGTCGAGCGCCGACGCCACCTGGCGCTTGAGGATCGTCCGCGGCGCGATCGGGATCTCCACGCCCGTCTCGCCGTCGATCGTCTCGCCGAGGACGAACGCCGTCTTCTCGAGCCAGGGGAGGACCCGCAGGGTGGACCAGATCGGGTCGGCGATCCAGTCGCCGTACCCGGTCTCCCAGTTCATGAGGGCGAAACCGTCCGGCGTGTTCATCTCCATGTCCGTGCCGAGCAGGTACGTACAGAAGTGGATGCCGTGGTCGATGACGCCGCCGAGGAACGCTTCGGACGTCACGCGCTTGCCCATGAGCCGGCCCTGCATGTCGGCGAAGCCGACGATGAGCGTCTCGATGGACCCCTCGCGGAAGAGGCGCTCCAGCTCCACGAGCTGCGGGTGCCTGGCCGAGTGCGCGGACCCGTGTGCCTCGTGCGCGGCGGCGGTGTGATCGTTCGCCATGACTGGGTCTCCATCGTGGCTGCGGTGCCGGTCGGCCCCACGTCGTCCGGCGAGTGGACGGATGGGATGGTACGGGTACGGGCAGGCCGCTGTCTTGCGTTGCCGCGTGCGGCGACCCCGCCCACCTCGCGCGCATCGCCGCATGGGCGCTCGGCGTCGCGAGATCCGTGACGGGCCGTTGACACCTGCGCGTCCGAATCGGCAAGAATGTGCGCCACCCGCGCACCCCCGTGTGCGACCCACTGGAGGAGGTACGCGTCCCGATGTCCGGTTCATCGCCGCCCCCGAACAAGGACGTGCAGAGACTCCACGAGCTGGGGTACGCCCAGGAGCTCCGCCGGGGGATGCGGACCTTCTCGAACTTCGCCGTCTCCTTCACGATCATCTCGATCCTGTCGGGCTGCCTGACGCTCTTCGGGTTCGCGATGAACACGGGCGGCCCGGCCGTCATGACACTCGGCTGGCTGTTCGTCGGCGTGTTCGTCATCATCGTGGCGCTGGGGATGGCGGAGGTCGCGTCGAGCTACCCGACGGCCGGCGGCCTCTACTACTGGGCGGCGAAGCTCGCCGAGGAGGGCGGCCGCAGCGGCCCCCGCTGGAGCTGGTTCGTCGGCTGGTTCAACCTCGTGGGCCAGGTGGCCGTCACCGCCGGCATCGACTTCGGGCTCGCGCTCTTCACGACGGCGTTCCTCAACCTGGTCTTCGGCTACCCGACCGACCCCCCGCACGTCGTCCTCATCTACGGGATCGTGCTCGTCATCCACGCGCTCCTGAACACGTTCGGCATCCGCCTCGTCACGCTCCTCAACGACGTGTCCGTCTGGTGGCACCTCGTGGGCGTCGGCGTGATCGTCGTGGTCTGCGTGCTCCTCAACCAGCACACGCGAACGGACCTCGGCACGGTCTTCACGACCTTCGTCGACAACACCGGCGACACGGCCAGCAACCCCTGGCCGGGCCCGATCCTCCTCGGCATCCCGCTCTACGTCATGCTCATCGGGCTCCTGAACGCCCAGTACACGCTGACCGGCTTCGACGCGTCGGCACACATGTCCGAGGAGACCCACAACGCCGCCGAGGCCGCCCCGCGCGGGATCTACTGGTCGGTGATCATCTCCGTCATCTTCGGGTTCATCCTCCTCGTGGCGATGAACGTCGGGATCACGCCCGACAAGATCTTCCCCGACGCCACGACCCCCACCACGCTCGTCAACGGCTACACGCACGCGCTCCAGTCGCCGACGGGCGTGCCGCCGGTGCAGATCTGGATCGACGCGGTGGGCCAGACCGGCGGGCTCATCGTCCTCTTCATCGTCATGGGCGCCCAGTTCTACTGCGGCATGTCGTCGGTCACCGCGAACTCGCGGATGATCTACGCGTTCAGTCGGGACGGCGCGGTCCCCGGCAGCCGCTTCTGGCACCGGATCAACAAGCGCACGCGGACCCCCACCAACTCCATCTGGCTCGCGGCGGCCGGGGCGTTCGTCCTCGGGTTGCCCTACCTCTGGAGCTCGGTCGCGTACTTCGCGGTGACCTCGATCGCCGTCGTGGGCCTCTACGTCGCGTACGTCGCGCCGGTGACCCTCCGCCTCCTGGCCGGCAGCAAGTTCCAGCCGGGCCCGTGGCAGCTCGGGCGCTGGAGCAAGCCGGTCGGGATCGTCGCCACCCTCTGGGTGGCGTTCATCTTCGTCCTGTTCATGCT
>CAIYQJ010000067.1 GCA_903928275.1 uncultured Chloroflexota bacterium | reverse complement strand
TCCGGCGCGAGCTCCGGCTCCGGCGCAGCCTCCGGTTCCGGCGCGGGCGCAGCCTCCGGTTCCGGCGCGAGCTCCGGCTCCGGCGCAGCCTCCGGTTCCGGCGCGGGCGCAGCCTCCGGTTCCGGCGCGAGCTCCGGTTCCGGCGCGAGCTCCGGCTCCGGCGCAGCCTCCGGTTCCGGCTCCGGCGCAGCCTCCGGTTCCGGCGCGGGCGCAGCCTCCGGTTCCGGCGCGAGCTCCGGCTCCGGCGCGGGCGCGGCCGACGCGCGGTGCGCGACGTTGCCCTCAAGGCGAGCCGCCAGTCGCATCGCGGTCGGGTTCTCGGGGTCGATCTCGAGCGCCTTGTGCGCGAACTGCAGCGCAGTCCGGTCGTCGCCGCGATCGGACGCCACGCGCGCGAGCCCCACGATCGCGATCGCATTCCGCGGGTCGAGCTCCGCGGCCTGCCAGTAGATCTTCTCGGCCTGTTGGTCCATCCCGAGAGCGAGGAGCCGGTCCGCCTCGAGCAACCGCTCGATCATCGATCCTCCAGGTTACGGTCGATCGCCCGTGCGAGGGCGAGGAGCGCCCGGCGCTCGTTCATCGCCGGGTCGTCGACGACGCGCACGACGAGCCGGTCCAGGATCCGTCCGAGCTTGCGTCCCGGCTCGAGGCCCAGCGCCATCATGAGGTCCCGTCCGTCCACGGCAAGGTCCGCGCGCCCGAGCGGGACGTTCGCCGCGAGCTGGTCTCCGCAGCGGCGCCGGATCTCGGCCGTCCGCGGCAGATCGGCCGGCAACCCGCTGCCGACGTCGTCCGCCGACCGCAGGTCGAACAGGTCGTCGAGCAGGTCCGGGCCCACGCGCCGGATGAAGCGACGCACCGCTGCGTCGCTCCACGTCGGCTCGTAGCTGAACATATGGTGCCGCACGAGCCGCACGACGCGCTCGCGCGTCTCGCGGGGGACGCGGAGCCTGTCGAGGACCACGCCGGCGATCCGGGACCCGACCACGTCATGGTGGAGGAAGTGCCCGTCGGCGAACGTGGCCGGCTTGCCGATGTCGTGGAGGACGGCGGCCAGCCGCGGCACGGCGCCGGCTGGGGCCGCGTCCACGGTGCGGGCGGTGTGATCCCACAGGTCTTCGCCCGCGATCTTGGCCTGCGGGATGCCGCGCTGAAGGGCGAGCTCCGGCAGGATGATCGCGAGGAGCCCCGATCTATCGAGCAGCCGCAGGCCGACCGAGGGGACCGGCGCCACCAGCATCCGTTGAAGCTCCGCTCCCACCCGCTCGCCGGAAAGGAACGCTGCGTCCGGGGCGCTTCGGGCGATCGACGCGAACGTCGAGCCTTCGATGCGCATCCCGAGGCTCGCGGCGAGGCGCACGGCACGCAGCATGCGCAGGGCGTCCTCGGCGAAGCGCGCGTCCGGGTCGCCCACGGCGCGGATGACTCCCGCGGCCAGGTCCGCGCGGCCGTCGAACGGGTCCACCATCGACGCGACGGTCCCGCCGCGTTCGTTCGCCGCACGACCCCAGGCCATCGCGTTCACGGTGAAGTCGCGACGGGCCAGGTCCTCCCCCAGCGTGGCGGCGAACTCCACGACGTCCGGCCGCCGATGGTCCGCGTACCCGCGCTCGCTCCGGTACGTCGTGATCTCGTACTCGACGCCGTCCCTGGCCACGGCCACGGTCCCGAAACGGTTCTCGTAGCGCGCCTCCGGGAAGATCGCGCGCAGCTCGTCGGGCGTCCCGTCCGTCGTGAGGTCCCAGTCGCCGGGCTCCCGACCGAGGAGGTCGTCCCGCACCGATCCACCCACGATGTACGCGTCGTGGCCCGACAGGAGCAGCGCCTCCATGAGATCGCGCACGGCCGCCGGGATCCGGTCCGCGAACCCCGTGGCCGCCTCGGGCGCTTCCGCCGCCCCGGTGCGCCGCCCGGGCGCCAGCTCAGGACCGCCCGAGGAACAGGTACGTCCGCCACGCCTCGTTCCGGTCGTCGCGGAGATACGACCCGAAGATCGCGTAGACGTCGCCGCGCGGCTCCGCCGGCTCGCGGAGAAGCCGGATCCGCGCCTCGTCCGGGAGGCGGCCGCCCTTCCGGTGGTTGCACTGCTTGCACGCCGTGACGAGGTTCTCCCACGTGTGGGCGCCGCCGCGGTGGCGCGGCACGACGTGATCGAGCGTCATGTCCCCGCCCTGCCGGCCGCAGTACTGGCAGACGTGCCCGTCGCGCGCGAAGATCTCCCGGCGCGAGAGGTGGATCCGGGGCCTGGGGCGACGGATGAGGTGCTGGAGCCGGATGACCGACGGCGCACGATAGGCGGTCGTGGGCGTGCGGACCTCCTGGTGGTCGAACTCGACCACCTCGGCCTTCTCGCCGAAGACGAGACGGAACGCGCGCGGGAGGTTGCACACGTTCAGCGGCTCGTAGTTCTGGTTCAGAACGAGCACCACACCGTCCATGCCGACCGCATGATACCGGCCGCGCCGCCGACGGTCAGCGGCGGGCCGCGCGTCGGAGGCGGTCCATGATCGCCCGGCCCATGCCCTCGTCGGGGACGGGCTGCGCGACGATCCGATCCAGCCCGGCCGCGTCGAGCCGATGGAGCGCATCGAACAGCCGCGCCGCGGCCTCCATGACGTCGCCGCCCGGCGAGAGCACCTCCGTCGCGACGAACGGCCCGCCCACGGCCTCGGCAGCTGCGCGGCCCGCCGCATCCGCCGCGAGCAGCCCGACACGCTCGCCGGCCGCCGTGACCAGACCCGGGCCCGGCCACGGTTCCACGAGCCGGAGGGCCGCGCCCGGCGCGTAGTGCGACGCCCCGCGTCCCGGCGAGAGCGATGCCGCGTCCGGAGCGTCGTGGGCGGGGCGCTCGACCGGGCCGATCGCCTCCTCGATCGCCTCGACCGGCAGGCCGCCCGGCCGCAGGAGGACGGCACGGCCGCCCGCGAGCAGTAGCACCGTCGATTCGACGCCGACGCGACACGGCCCTCCGTCGAGGACGATGCCGACGCGCCCGTCGAGCTGGCACACGACGTGCGCCGCTCGCGTGGGGCTCACGCGCCCGAACCGGTTCGCGGATGGCGCGGCGACCGGCACGCCGGCGGCGGCGAGAAGCGCGAGCGCCACCGGGTGCGCCGGGACGCGGAGCGCGACCGTGTCGAGCCCAGCGGTGACGATCCCCGGGATGACCTCGCGCCTGCGGAGCACGAGGGTGAGCGGGCCCGGCCAGAACAGGGCGGCGAGCGCCGCGACGCGCGGGTCCGCCGCGTCCTCGTGGATCGCGTACCGCCCCACCGCGTCCGCGTCCGCGACGTGGACGATGAGCGGGTCGAACCGCGGGCGCTCCTTCGCCTCGAAGACGCGCGCCACGGCACGCGGGTCAAGGGCGTCCGCCCCGAGGCCGTAGACGGTCTCAGTGGGGAACGCGACGGGATCCCCGGCGCGGATCGCGGCCGCGGCCTCCGCGATCGAGGCGGGCTCGTCGCCGGGCAGGATGCGCGTCTCGACCGGCTTCCCGCCGGCCCCGCTCCGCCCGGCCATGGCTCAGACCGCGTCGGCGGGTGCCGCGGCCCGGCCCGGCTCCGGCGGCGTGGCGGGCATCCGCACGAGGACGACGACCCCGTCGCCCTGCGTGACCGGGCCCTCGGTCACGACGCGGCAGTACCGTCGTGCGTCGGCGATCGCCGTCATCGGCGAGATCCGCGCGATCCGCCGGTCCGTGAAGTTGTGCGCGATCGTCTGGCATGGCGCGGCGTAGCTCGCGACCTCGAGGACCAGCCCGCCCTCGCCGATCGTCAGCCGTGAGCCGGGCCCGAGCGATCCGATGTCGAGGCCCGCGAACGTGACGTTCTCGCCCAGGGCGCCGGGCCCGCCGATCGGGTGGCCGTCAGCGCGGACCCGCTCGATCTGCTCGACCGAGTAGATGCAGACGGCGCGCTCCGGGCCCCCGTGGACGGTCAGGGGCTCCCGGTGGCCGTCGCCTTCGAGCCCCTCGCGGCCGACCCACGCCCCCGCGACGGGCAGCTTGGGAACGCCGCCGCGGGACGTGCTCACCTGCGCGACTCGACCGTCTCTCATCAGCCTCTTCGCCCCTCGACTCCGGCCGCCCGGGCGGTCGCCGGGCGCTCGGCATCATCCCACGCCGCGAGCGCGACGGCCCTCTCGAGGACCGTGTCCACCATCGCCGGCGTGAGCCGCCCGGTGAACGTGTTCTGCTGGCTCGGGTGGTAGCAGCCGAGCAGCGTGAGAGGTCCCATGCGCGCCTCCGCCCCGTGGCCGAACCGCGGCCGCGGCCGCGTGGACCATCCGAGCGCCGCGAGCGTCCGGAGCGACGCGTCCCACGCGAACGCCCCGAGCGCCACGACCACGCGCAGGTCGTGCAACGCCGCGGCCTCGCGGACCAGGAATGGCGCGCACCTGTCCCGCTCGGTCGGCGTGGGCTTGTTCATCGGAGGCGCGCAGCGGACCGCTGCCGTGACGCGACAGCCGGTGAGCGCCTGGCCGTCATCCGCGGCCGTCGACGTCGCGATCCGCGCGAGGCCCGCGCGATGGAGGGCCGCGAAGAGGACATCGCCCGATCGGTCGCCGGTGAAGACGCGGCCCGTCCGGTTGCCTCCGTGGGCGGCGGGCGCGAGCCCGAGGACGAGGATCCGCGCGTCCGGATCGCCGAAGCCGGGTATCGGCCGGCCCCAGTAGTCGTCCCCCGCGAACCGGGCCACCTTGACGCGGGAGACCTCGTCGCGCCATGCCACGAGTCGCGGGCAGGCGCGGCACGCCGCGACCTCGGCGTCGAGCTCCAGGAGGGTCCGCGCGGCCTCCTCGCGTGCGCTCATCCGCCGATCATAGGGTGGGTGGTCCGGTCCGGCCCTCGCCGAGACGGGGGCCCGGCGACGCCTCCCCTATAATCGTGTTCGCGCGCGGCGCACTCCCGCTCCCCGCGTCCCCGCGCAGGCGCGCGCCGCAGGGCGCATGACCCGCGCACCACGAGGAAGCGAAACGCATGGCCGTCGAGACCTCCACCTGGGCGACGAAGAAGGGGCTCGCGCAGATGCTCAAGGGCGGCGTCATCATGGACGTCGTCACCCCCGAGCAGGCAAGGATCGCCGAGGAAGCCGGCGCGGTCGCCGTCATGGCGCTCGAGCGCGTGCCCGCCGACATCCGCGCCGACGGCGGTGTCGCGCGGATGAGCGATCCCGTGATGATCGTCGGGATCATGGCGGCCGTCTCCATCCCGGTCATGGCGAAGGCGCGGATCGGCCACTTCGTGGAGGCGCAGGTCCTCGAGGCGCTCGGCGTGGACTACGTCGATGAATCCGAGGTCCTCACGCCGGCCGACGAGGAGAACCACATCGACAAGCACGCCTTCAAGGTCCCGTTCGTCTGTGGCGCGCGGGACCTGGGCGAGGCGCTGCGTCGGATCTCCGAGGGCGCCGCGATGATGCGGACGAAGGGCGAGGCCGGCACCGGGAACATCGTGGAGGCCGTCCGCCACATCCGGTCCGTCAATGCCGGGATCCGCCGGCTGCAGTCGATGCGCGAGGACGAGCTGTATGCGGCGGCGAAGGAGCTCCGCGCCCCCTACGACGTCGTCGCCGCCGTCGCGCGCGACGGCAAGCTCCCGGTCGTGAACTTCGTCGCGGGTGGCATCGCCACTCCGTCCGACGCGGCGCTCGCGATGCAGCTCGGCGCGGAGGGCGTCTTCGTGGGCTCCGGCATCTTCAAGAGCGACGATCCGGCCCGGATGGCGAACGCGATCGTGCAGGCCACGACGCACTTCGACGATGCGGCGATCATCGCGGAGGTCAGCAAGGGCCTCGGAGCGCCCATGCGCGGCATCGGCCTCGAGGCGATCCCCGAGGGCGAGCGGCTCGCGGTCCGGGGCTGGTAGACCAGCGGCCGCCCGGCGCCGCGACCCGATCGGCTCGGCCGAACCGGACGTCGCGGCCGTCAGCGGGCCCGGGACGGATGCGATGAGGATCGGCGTTCTCGCGGTGCAGGGTGCGTTCGTCGAGCACGCCCGCATGCTCCGCGCGATCGGCGTGGAGCCGGTCGACGTGCGCCTCCCGGCCGACCTCGTGGGGCTCGCCGGGCTCATCCTGCCCGGCGGCGAGAGCACCGCGATGCGCCGTCTCGTCGACCGATGGGGCCTGCGCGCGCCGATCCTCGACCTCGCGCGCGGCGGCGCACCGATCCTCGGGACGTGCGCCGGGATGATCCTGCTCGCGGCCGACATCGCCGACGGCGACCCGCCGGTCTTCGGCCTTCTCGACGTGACGGTGCGTCGCAACGCCTTCGGGCGCCAGCTCGACTCGTTCGAGGCCGACATCGCCGTCCCCATCCTGGGCGACAGCCCCGTCCACGGCATCTTCATCCGCGCCCCGATCGTGGAGCGCGTGGGCCCCGGCGTCGCCGTCGTCGCCTGCCTCGACGACGGCCGTGTCGTGGCGGTCCGCGAGCGCAACATCCTCGCGACAGCGTTCCACCCGGAGCTCGCGGGCGAGATGCGGTTCCATCGGCTCCTCGCGACGATGGCGGCGGAGCACGCCGACCCGGGGGAGGGCGCCGGGCGGCGGCCGCACCCCACGAGACGCAGCGTGGCGTCCGCGTGAGCGGGCGGGGCGGGAAGGTCAGGGCCGCGCGCATCACCGACCTGGCGGCGCTCGGCGAGCTGTCGCGGCTCTCCCAGCGCGACGCGCCCGACGCTCGCTCCCTGGGCCTCCCGGTGGCCGGCCCGCCGATCGGCGTCTTCAGCCTCTTCCGGTTCCCGCTCGGAGCGTTCACGCCGCACGACCTCATCTACGTGTTCGACGAGGACGGGCACGTCGGCGGGCTGCTTCGCGTGGAGCGCGACCCCGGCCGCGACGAGTGGACGATCGTGGAGCTCGATGCCGTGGGCGCCGGCGACGCCGGGGACATCCGGTTCCGCCTCGTCCAGCACCTGCTCCGGGATGCCGCACGACGCGGCGCCGCGCGTCTCCACGTGGCGTGCGCCGACGAGGGCGGCAACGTCCCGCTCCTCATGCAGGCCGGGTTCGCGCGCTACGGGGAGGAGCTCATCCTCTTCCGACCCCCGGATGCGCCGCGGCTGCCCGCGCCGAGCGACGCCCGGGCCCGGGCGGAGCGCATCCGGTCGGCGACGCCCGCCGATGCCGTCGCGCTCTTCCGCCTCCACCGGGCGGCGACGCCCGCGCCCGTCGCCCGTCTCGAGATGCTCGCGATCGGCGACTGGGCCGTGTCCGGCTCGGCGTGTCGCGTCCCGCGGTCGAGCCTCACGCCGATCCTCCGCTTCGCCGCGGTCGAGATCTTCGTCCAGGACGCGGTCGACGGCGGGCCGGACGGCACGCAGCTCGACGGCTTCGTCCAGGTCGGCGTGGCCGAGGAGGACCAGCCACACTACCTTCGGGTCTGCACCCGGCCGGAGGCCGACCCGGGCGCCCTCATCCGTTTCGGGCTCGGCATCATCGCGGAGCGGGCGGCGAAGAGCCGGCACAGCCACGAGCACGGTGTCATGGCGCCCGTCCGCACGTACGAATCGCCCCTCGATCACCGGCTGGAGGAGGCGGGGTTCACCGAGGTGGCCACCGTCACGCTCCTCGTGAAGGAGACGCTCATCCGCGTCGCCGATCCGGCGCTCGTGCCGGCGATCGGCTGAAGGAGGCCCATGCACGACCGTGCCACCGGCGAGTGGGAGACGATCGACGACATCGATGCGCTGCTCGCGGCGCTCCCGCCCGAGATCGTCGCCGCCGTCCATGCGCTGCCCGACGGCGAGGGTCTCATCGAGGTCGTCATGGACCTCGGCCGCGTACCGGAGGCCCGCTACCCGGATTCCGAGGTGGCGCTCCTCGACCGCGAAGTGACCGAGGCGGACATCCGGTATGTCGTGGACCACATCGGCCTCTTCGGCGACGACAATCGCGCCGGCATCGAGCGGACGCTCCACCGGATCAGCGCGATCCGGAACCGGGCGGGAAAGATCGTGGGCCTCACGTGCCGCGTGGGGCGGGCCGTGTACGGGACGATCGAGATCATCAGCGACTGCATCGAATCCGGGAAGTCGATCCTCATCATGGGCCGCCCCGGGATCGGCAAGACGACGATGCTCCGCGAGGCGGCTCGCGTGCTCGCCGACGACCTCGGCAAGCGCGTGGTCGTCGTGGACACGAGCAACGAGATCGCCGGCGACGGCGACATCCCGCACCCGGCCATCGGGAAGGCGCGCCGCATGCAGGTGCGCACGCCGGCGCTCCAGCACGAGGTGATGATCGAGGCGGTGGAGAACCACATGCCGCAGGTCATCGTCATCGACGAGATCGGGACCGAGCTCGAGGCCGCGGCCGCCCGGACGATCGCGGAGCGCGGCGTCCAGCTCATCGGGACGGCGCACGGCAACAACCTCGACAACCTCATGCTGAACCCCACGCTCTCCGACCTCATCGGCGGCATCCAGAGCGTCACCCTCGGCGACGAGGAGGCGCGCCGCCGCCGGACCCAGAAGAGCGTCCTCGAGCGGAAGGCGCCGCCGACGGTCGACGTCATCGTCGAGATCCAGGATCGCGACCGCGTCATGGTCCACCCGGAGGTCGCCGACACGGTGGACGCGCTCCTGCGCGGCGACCCCGTCGCGCCGGAGCTGCGATGGCGCGACGAGGAGGGCGTCCACCGGTCCCAGTCGCGACCGCGGCCCTCCCCGCGCGAGCAGAGCGGAGCCGATCGATTCGCGGGCCTCGTCGGCGGCGGGGGTGCCGGGTGGCGGACGGAGCCCGGCTGGCGCGGTGACGCGACGGGGCGGCCGCCGGCGCCGTGGGAGGGCGACGGACGGGGCGCCCGGAGCGGGTTCCGCCCCGGGCAGAGCGGAGGGTGGCGGACGCCGCGCGGCGGCGGCGCTGCCGGAGGCGGCCGGCCGGGTCCCGGCTCGCGCGTCATGCCGGGCGAGCGGATCGCGCGGATCGGCGACGGTCCAGACCGCGGTCCATGGCCCGCGCCGCTCGGGTCCGGCCCAGGCCCCGACCGGCCGTTCGTGGCGGGCGAGATCGCCGATCGGGGGCCGCTCGAGCGCGGCACCGTCCCGGTCCCAGCACCCGAGCCGCCGGCGCGCGTCGCGCGTGAGCTCGATCGGCAGCGGGAATGGCGGACCGCCGCCGCGCGCGCGATCGACACGATGCGCGCGGAGGAGGGGACCGGCCCCGCGAACCTGCCCGACATCGCCGCTCCCGACGACGGCGACGCCGGGCGCGCGCGCGACGGCGATGCGCCTCGCCGCAGCCCCGAGGAGGAGGAGGCGTCGATCCTCCCGACGATCCGCGTCCTCCCGTTCGGCGTCAGCAGGAAACGCCTGGAGCAGGCGATCCGCGAGCTGCAGCTCCCCGTCGTCGTCGCGCGCGACATCGATGACGCGGAGGTCGTCATGACCCTGCGCAGCGAGTACCGGCAGAAGACGGGGGCGTTGCGCGACGCCGAGACCCGCGGCCTGCCGATCTACGTCCTCAAGAGCAACACGATCGTCCAGATGCAGGCGAGCCTCACGTCGATCTTCGCTCTCGAGGTCGATCCGCGCGAGGCGGCGCTTCGCGAGACGGAGGAGGCGATCGGCGTCGTCATCCGGGAATCGGAGCCGGTCGAGCTGTCGCCGCAGAGCGCGTACATCCGCCGCCTGCAGCACCAGATGGCGGAGCGGGCGAACGTCGTGAGCCGGTCGCGCGGCCGCGAGCCGTACCGTCGCGTGCGGCTGTATCCCGACGAGGCACGGACCTGGCGGTGACCGGGTCGGCGGCGGCCGGTCCCGCTCATCTCGCGACGCGTCCCGACGCGCCCGGCGACCCCGCGGGGCCCACCACCGCCGCCCCGGCGTCTGGACCGACGCCGCCCACGCCGCCGACGGGCCTGACGGACGCCGAGGCCGTCGAGCGTCGCGCCCGCGGGCTCGGGAACCCGCCGCCTCCGCCGACGACGCGCTCGTACGCGCGGATCGTCCGCGAGAACGTCTTCACGTTCATCAACGACGTCCTCTTCCTCCTCGGGCTCGCGCTCGTCCTCGTCGGCCGGCCCCTGGACGCGCTCGTCTCGCTGGGCGTCATCTCCACGAACATCGTCGTGAGCGTCGTGCAGGAGGTGCGCGCCAAGCGCGTCCTCGACCGCATCGCGCTCCTGACGGCCCCCACCGCCACCGTCGTCCGGTCCGGTCTCGAGCGCAAGGTCGACCCCGTCGACCTCGTGGTCGGGGACCTCGTCGCGCTCACGCCGGGCGACCAGGTCGTCGTCGACGGCCGGCTGGTGACCGGCCGCTGTCGTGTCGACGAGTCGCAGCTCACCGGCGAGTCGGACCAGGTGGTGAAGGTGCCGGGCGATCCGGTCTTCTCCGGGAGCTACTGCGTCGTGGGCGGCGGCCGCTTCGTCGTGGAGACGGTCGGCGTTGAGAGCGTGGCGGGTCGCATCACCGCGGGCGCCCGATCGTTCCGCCGCGTGCTCACTCCGCTCCAGCGGCAGATCAACGTGGTGATCCGGCTCGTCCTGCTCCTCGTCGTCTACCTCGAGATCGTCCTGCTCGTGAACGCCCTGGTGAATCTTGTCTCGGCCGGCGACGCGGTCGGCCAGGCGACGATCCTCGCCGGCCTCATCCCCAACGGCCTGTTCGTGTCGATCGCGCTTGCCTACGCGATGGGCGCCATCCGGGTTTCGCGCTTCGGGGCGCTCGTTCAGCAGGCGAACGCGATGGAGTCCCTGAGCAATGTCGACGTCCTGTGTCTCGACAAGACCGGGACGCTCACCACGAACGAGCTGTCGCTCGCCGAGGTCGTCCCGGTCGACATGCCGGTCGACGCGCTCCGGGCGACGCTCGGGACCGTCGTGGCGAGCCAGGCGACACGGAACAAGACCTCCGACGCGATCGCCTCCGCGATCCCCGGCGACGGGGTGACGCCCGTCTCCGACGTCGAGTTCTCGTCGGCCCGCAAGTGGAGCGCGGTGGTGCTCGACGGGTCCTCCGGGACCGGCCTCCGCGGGACGTTCGCCATCGGTGCCCCGCAGATGCTCCGTCCCTACCTCGCCGACGGGGCGTGGGGTCGGATCGAGGCGCCCGTCGCCGAGCGATCGGTGCGCGGCCAGCGGGTGCTGCTCCTCGCGCGCGGCGACGCGACCGCGCCGATCGCGGACGAGGACGACGCGAGGCTCCCGGCGGGCATGGTGCCGCTCGGGCTCGCCGTGCTCGACGACATCCTCCGCCCCGACGCCGCGGCCACGCTCGCGCGGTTCCGCGCGGCGGGGGTGCAACCGAAGATCATCTCCGGGGACGACCCGGAGACGGTCGCCGCGCTCGCGCGGCAGGTGGGCCTCGGCCCCGATCTCGTCATGCTGTCCGGCCCGGAGGTGGACGCGATCGACGACGCCGGCCTGCCGGCCGCGGCCGAGCGGACCGACATCTTCGGCCGGATCACGCCCCAGGAGAAGGAGCGGATCGTGGCCGCGCTCACGTCGGCCGGGCACTACGTGGCGATGATCGGGGACGGCGTGAACGACGTCCTCTCGCTCAAGCGGGCCAAGGTGGCCGTGGCGATGCAGAGCGGAAGCCAGGCGACGCGCGGGGTCGCCGACCTCGTCCTCATGAACGACTCGTTCGCCGCGCTCGCTCCGGCGGTCGAGGAGGGCCAGCGGATCGTCAACGGGATGCAGGGGATCCTCGCGCTCTTCCTCACGCGGATCGCGACGCTCGCCGCCCTCATCGTCTCGTCGCTCATCATCGGCGTCTTCCCGATCGCGCTGCGCAACGCGTCGGCGATCACCGCCTTCACCGTGGGGATCCCGGCCGTGATGCTCGCGGTGTGGGCGAAGCCCGGGCCGCTCCCGCGTTCGAGCCTGGGGCGGACGCTCGCCGGCTTCGTCGTGCCCGCCGCGGCCGTCACGAGCCTCATCGGTCTGCTCATCCTCTACGGCACGATCGTCCTCCGGCTGTTCGGGGCGAACGACCCGTCCCTCACCCAGCCGGAGGTGGACGTGATCCTGGCGGCAGCCACCCCGGCGGCCCAGTCGGCCGTCACGGCATTCCTGGTCTTCACCGGACTGGCGCTCGTCGTGTTCGTCCAGCCCCCGACCGATTGGCTCGCGGTCTTCCGACCCCGGACGGACGACCGGCGTCCGGCCGCCATGGCCCTCGCCCTGGGGGTCGCCTTCGTCGTCATGGACACCGTCGGGCCGCTGCGCGCGATCTTCGACCTGCGGCAGCTCGACCCGATCGAGTGGGCGATCGTCGCCGCGTCCACGCTCGCGTGGATCCTCGTCATGCGCCCGGTCTGGCGCTACCGGCTCATCGAACGGTTCGTCGGCGCGGACGGCTGACGCGCCTCCACCTCACCCGCGGCCCCGCACCACCGGCCTTCGGCCGCCCTCCCGTCAGGCGAGCCCGCCCCCATCGACGACCAGCGTGGTCCCCGTGATCCACCCGGCGGCATCCGAGGCGAGGAAGAGGACGCCGCGCGCGATCTCGTCCGCGGTCCCGAGCCGTGCGAGCGGGCGGGCCGCGGAGGACGCCAGGAACGCCGCCTCGTTCTCGCCGAGCTGGCGCGCCTCCTCGCGGAGCATCCCCGTGTCCGTGTCGCCGGGGCAGATGCACGCCACCCGGATCCCCTGCGGCCCGTGGTCGATCGCCATGGCCCGCGTCAGGTTGACGACGGCGGCTTTCGACGCGCAGTAGCTCGCCGCGCGATCGCCGCCCTTGAGGCCCCAGCCGGACCCGGTGTTCACGATGACGCCGCCCCCGACCATGACGGGGATGGCGTGCTTGCTCATGAGGAAGACGGACCGCACGTTCACCGCCATGACGCGGTCCCAGTCCTCCTCGGTCGTCTCCACCACGTCGGCGCGGCGGATGATGCCGGCGTTGTTGAAGACGACCTCGAGCCCCCCGAATGACGCCACCGCCGTCTCGACGACCCGGAGACAGTCGTCGGACCGGGTGACGTCGCACCGGACGAACACGGCGCGGCCTCCTGCGGCGACGATCTCCGTCGCGGCCGCCTCGCCACGCGGGGCGTCCACGTCCGCGAGCACGACCGACGCGCCCTCCGCGGCGAAGAGCTTCGCGGTGGCGCGGCCGATGCCGCTCGCCGCGCCGGTCACGATCGCGCGCTTCCCCTCGAGGGTCTTCATCGAAGGCCCTCCCATGCAGGCCTGGTCCGATACACGGTGCGCTCGCGGAAGCCCGTCACGACCCGGATGTGGCCGGCGAGCGCCAGGTCGACGGCCGGGTCCCCGGTGTCCACGAGCAGCGGCCTCCCACCGAGCGCGGCGAGCTTGGCCGGGGTCGCGGCGACGACGATCCCGTCGCGTCCGACCGTCGACAGCACGCGGGCGATGGCGCCGGCGCCGATCTGCTGGTTGCCGCGGCCGAAGAGGAACCCCTGGCCCCCGATCGGCGCGACGATGATCGCCATGGGCCTGTCGTCGGCCATCAGCGCGTCGACGACCACGGCGCGGGCATCCGCGGCGACGACGCGGCATCGGCGCTCCGCGTCGAGCTCGATGACGTCCACCGCGAGGAGCCCCTTCGGGACGCCGAGTCCCTCGGCCAGCGCGCGCATCGTGGAACCGGGCCCGAGGACGTACCGGGCGCTCGGGGCGAGCGACCCGGCGAGATCCGCCGCGATGGCCGCGATCGCAGCGGCCTCGCCCGACGGGGTCGGCTCCTTCCGGGCCTGGACGCGGCGCTCGTCAGCCGGCACCGGCAGCTCCCCGAAGATCCGCCCGGCGACGTCGCCGCGCCGGTACGCATCCTCGTCGAGGTCCACGACCTCGCGATCCTGGACGCGACGCCGGTCCGGCGGGACCGCCAGGAAGGCGGCGGCGACCTCGCCGGCGGTCGCCGCGCTCGTCGCGAACACCGCCGACTGGACCTTCACGCCGGCCGGGATGCCGAGGACCGCGACACCGGTTCCCGCGCATCCTGCCGCCACGTCGCGAGCCGTCCCGTCCCCGCCCGCGAAGAGGACGAGGTCAACGCCGGCGGCCGCGAGCGTCGCGACGATGCGCCGGGTGTCATCCGCGGTGGTCCGACCGGCTGCGATCGTCCCCACGACCCGGGCGGCGAGCCCGGCGCGTCCAGCCGCTGCCTCGCCCATCTCCGCCGGTCCCGCGAGGATGATCGGCGGCATTCGGCCGTGGGGCCAGCGGGCGCCGAAGCGGGCGAGGGCGGCGACGGCGCGATCCTCGGCCTGTGGCACGGCGCCCAGGGCGAGCGCCAGGCGGACCGTCTCGGCTCCGTCGCTCCCATGCAGCCCCACGGCGCCGCCGATCCCGGCGATGGGGTTGACGACCAGGCCCAGCGTCACGTCCGCCGCCGTCGACCGGACGCCCTCGCCACGGTCGATCACCCGCCCGCCGGGCTCCCCGCCGATGGGCCCGTCGCGGCGCCGCCTGCGATCGGGTACTTGCGGCGGTATGCGCGCCACGTCACGGCCCAGCGCTCCGGGTCGTCGAGCGTCTCCTGGTCGATCCGGTGGACCGTGCTCGCGTACGGCGCTCCGTGGACGTGGTCGGGGTCGGCGTATGCCTCCGCGGCGACCGTCCGGAGGATGGCGACGTGCTCATCGAGGTCCTCGCGCGAGTACGACTCGGTCGGCTCGAGCGTCATGGGCTCCGGGACCACGTACGGGTGGTGGCTCATCCAGTAATGGGCCCCGAAGTCGACCACGCGGGCGCCGATCTCCTCGGTGTGGACGCCCGTGTCGCGCGCGAGCTCGTCCCAGCTGTAGCGGACCTGCTCGATCCGGCGCTTCCCCGCCGCGTAAGGCGCGGAGGCCCCGCGGATCTCGAGGACCTTCGCCATGAGGTAGTTGTTGTTGAGGACCGCGGTCTCGGCGACCGACCGGAGCCCGTCGGCGCCGAGGCTCATGATCCACGCGTAGGCCCGCACGAGGTTGGGCGCGACGCCGTACCACGGCCGGACCTTGCCGATCGAGGCGGGCCGGTCGTCGTCGAGCCAGTAGCGGGTCCCGTCGGTCTCCACGGTCGGCCGCGGGAGGAACGGCGCGATCGCGTCGGTGACGCCGCACGCGCCCGCCGCGGGGCCGCCGCACGCATGCGGCGTCGAGAACGTCTTGTGCAGGTTGAAGTGGCAGAGGTCGAACCCGGCATCCCGTGCCCGCGTGATCCCGAGGATCCCGTTCGCGTTGGCCTGGTCGTACGAGGCGAGCCCGCCGACGTGGTGGACCACCCGGACGAACTCCTCGATCCGCGGGTTGAAGATCCCCGTGTCCTCGGGGTTCGTGATCAGGAGCGCGGCGGTCCGCTCCGACACGGCCGCCCGGAGGGCGCCGAGGTCTGGGTAGCCGTCGGCGTCCGGGTAGAGGGTGATGACCCGGTATCCGGCCGTCTTCGCACACGCCGCGTTCGAGGGGTGGCTGAAGATCGTGGTGATCACCTCGTCGCGCAGCGCACCGTCGCCCCGGGCCGCGTGGTACGCGCGGATCATCGACACGTTCGCCCAGATCGCGGCCGACCCCGCCCCGGTCTGCAGCGAGACCCGGTCCATCCCGGAGATCTCGGCGAGCATCCGCTCGAGCCGCCACATGATCTCGAGGATCCCCTGGATCGTGGACGGGTCCTGCAGCGGATGGAGGTCGGCGAGCCGGTGGCTTCGCACGAGCTGGTCGTTGACCTTGGGCGAGTACTTCATCGTGCAGGTGCCCTGCCCCACGTCGATGTTGAGGTCGACGCCGAGGGTCTCCTGCGACAGGCGATCGTAGTGGCGGAGGACGTGGACCTGGCTCAGCTCCGGCAGCGCGGGCGGCGTCTCGCGCCGGATGCCAGGCGGCAGCGCCGCTGCAGGATCGCCGACGATGTCGGCGACCGCCGGCTCCGTCTCCGGTGGCAGCACACCGCGAGCGCCGGGCACGGAGAGCTCGAAGACGATCGGCTCGTCCCAGCGCGCCTGGTGGAACCGCCGGGGCATGGGCTTGGGGCCCACGGGGAGGCCGGGACCCGCCGCCGGTGTCGAGCCGCCGGCTCCGTGGCCGCCCGACGCGCTCACCGGAGCACCGCCTCGAGCTCGACCGCGAGCCGGTCGATGTCGGCCTTCGTGTGGATCTCCGTCACGCAGACGAGCGCCGGCGCCCCGAGGCCGGGGAGCTCGTGGCGCACGTCCGCCCCGAAGAAGATGCCGCGCTCCACGAGCGCCGCCGAGACCTCGGCGACCGTCCGGCCGCTGCCCGCGAGGTCGACGACGAACTCCTTCACGTGGTGCTGGTCGGCGAACGGGACGCGCACGCCGGGGATCGCCGCGAGTCGGGTCATCGCGTAGCGGGTCCGCGCCATCATCGTCTCGCCGAGCTCGCGCATCCCCTGCGGTCCCATGAGCGCGAGGTAGACGCCGGCGGTGATCCCCCACAGGGCCGCCGCCGTCCCCACCCATTCCTTGCCCTCTTCGCGGACGGCGAAGGAGGTCCGCTCGTACGCGACGTCCCCGAAGCCGTACTCCCCCTCCACCGCGGTCGGGGCGATGCCGAAGAGCCGCGACGGGTACTCCATGACGACACGCGGGTCGTCGTGAGAGGCGATGAACCCCGCGTGACCGCCGCCGAACTGCTGGTGCATCCCGAGCGGCTGGATGTCGCCGCACGCGATGTCCGCGCCCCACGCCGCCGGCGGTGCCAGGACACCCAGCGTGGAGGGGTCGACCGACACGACCGCGATCGCGCCGGCCTCGTGCGCGAGGCGGACGATCTCCGGACCCTGCGTCTCGACAGCCCCGAGGTACGTGGGGTTCTCCACGAGGACCGCCGCGACGTCGCTGCCGGGCGCCGCCCGGTCGTCGGCGAGCGCAGCGCGGAGCGCCTCCAGGTCGAGGAGTCCGGTCGCCGGGTCCAGCGCGACGTCATCGACGCGCAGGTCCGGGGCGACGTAGTCCACGATCTTCGACCGCTTGTCGCGCGAGATCGTGGCCGGCACGAGGGCCCGGAGTCGGCCCGTGATCCTGCCGGCCATCCGCAGCGCGGTCGCGTTCGCCTGGAAGCCGTCGTAGACCGGGACGTTCACCACGTCCATCTCGAGCAGCTCGGCCATCATCGACTCGTACTCGAAGAGCGCCTGGAAGCGGCCGTGGTCCTCGTACGGGTCACCCGCGTACGCCGTGAGGAACTCGCCCCGCCCGTTGACCTCGTCGCAGACCGCCGGGACGTGATGCGGATAGCAGCCGGCCCCGAGGAAGCTGAGCATCTCCCGGGTGGAGCGGTTGCGGTCCAGCAGTCCCTCGACGTGGCGGACGAGCTCCACCTCCGACCGCAGTGGCGTCGGCAGGTCGAGCCGCCGACCGAGTCGGATCGACGCCGGGACGTCGGCGTAGAAGTCCTCGACACTCGCCGCGCCCACCGCCTCGAGCATCGCCGCTCGCACCGCCGGGATGGAGTTGGGGATGTACGGGTGGACCCGCGCCTGACCGTCGCTCATCATCCGCCTCGATCTCACCCACTGCCCCAGGGCGGGCCGCACGAGCTGCCGACAGCCCGCGTGGTCGGCGCCCGGCGTCGTCCGTCAGTGCTCGGTGGTGCCGGTGAACGTCCATGCTGCGATCCGCACCGCCGGGACGAGCATGCCACCCGCATACCCGCGCACGAGGCGTCGCTCCGTCGAGACGGCCTCGACGCCCGCGAGCGCGTCGAGGTAGCTCTGGGTGAACCGCAGGTTGCGGACCGGCGCGACGACGCGCCCGCCCTCCACGAGGAACGTCCCGTCCCGCGTCATCCCCGTGACGATCGCGAGCTTGGGGTGGACCGGGTTCGTGTAATGGAAGCGCGTGACGAGCAGCCCGCGGTCCATGCCGGCGACGAGGTCGGCGCGCGACGTGGTCCCGGGCGCCATGACGATGTTCATCGGGAGCGGTCCGTACGTGTTGGGGGCCGGCAGGCCGTGGCCGGTCGATCGCCTCCCGGCGTGGGCCGCCGTCTGCGCGTCGTACACAACGTCGCGACAGATCCCGTGATCGACGAGGGACACGCGCTCCTTGGGGACGCCCTCGAAGTCGAACGGCATGGGCAGGCACCCAGGGTCCGCCCCGTCGTCCCAGATGGACACGAGGTCCGACCCGATCCGTCGGCCGGGCTCGGCGAACGAGCGGCCCTCCTCCACGGCCAGCGCGGAGAAGCCGAGGAAGCCGAGGTTCTCCGCGATGTCGCCGACGGCGTAGCTCTCGAGGACGACCTGGTAGTCGCCGGCCTCGACCGCGATCGGGTCCCGCGACGCGCGTGCCCGCTCCGCCGCCTCGGCGCCGATCGCCGCCGCGTCGATCGTTCCCACGTCGACGGCCGCCCGCTCCGCGTAGCCGGTGCCGCCGCCCGGGCCCATCATCACCGTGAGGAGCTGCGCCCACGACCGCGATCCGGCGGCACGCACGCCACGGGAGTTCGCCACGGCGAGCGTCTCGACCGCGGTCGCGAACGACCCGTACGCGATGACGCCCGCCGCGTCGGCCGCGGCGATGACCGCCCGCGCCCCGGCCGCGCGGAGATCGGGCGTCGCGTCCGCGGTGGCCGCGCTCAGCGCCTCGCCCATGTCCCGGATCGGGGCGGGTTCGGGGAGGGCGACGCCGTCGTCGCGCTCGGCCGTCACCGCGGCGATCCGTCCCGCGGCCTCTGCCACGCGGTGGAGCGCCGCATCGTCGAGCCGGTCGGTGGAAGCCACGCCCTGGCGGCGTCCGGCAACGAACCGCAGGCTCACGTGGACACCGGATTCGGCGACGTTCTGGTGGATCTCGCTGTTCGCGAACCGGGTGAGCGACGCGTCCTCGAGCCACGCCACGACCTCGGCGTCGGACGCGCCCTCCGCCTCGGCGTAGGCGAGGAGCCGCTCGCCGATCTCGAGGAGGACGCCCCCGTCCGTCGCGGCGGGTCTCACCATCGCCCGACTCCCACCTGGACGTCCCGGAAGCGCGCGCCGGACACGCCGTGGCCCACGTGCCCGGTCTGCCCGGGCTCGCCCTTCCCGCAGTTCGGCGTGCCGAGCATGACCCAGCTGCTCGCATCGCCCACCGCGTCGCAAGAGCGCCAGAACTCCGGCGTGATCCCGGTGTACGTCGGGTTCCGGTAGAGGGTGCCGAGCTTCCCGCCGCGGATCTCGTACGCGACCTCGGTGGCGAACTGGAAGTTGAGCCGCCGGTCGTCGATGCTCCAGCTCCGGTTCGACGCGAGGTACAGCCCGTCGTCCGTGTCTGCGACGATCTCCGCGAGCGACATCCCGGGCTTCGGCAGCAGGTTCACGTTCGTCATCCGGATGAGCGGGATCCGGTTCCAGCCGTCGGCGCGCATCGCCCCGCCGCTTGCCCGGCCGATCCGCGGCGCCGTCTCCCGCGAGCTGAGGTAGCCGACGAAGATCCCCTCCCGCACGAGCGGGACCGCCTGCGCCGGCACGCCCTCGTCATCCCAGCCGAATGTCCCGAGGCCGCCGGCGGCCGTGGCGTCCGCGACGATGTCCACGAGGTCCGACCCGTATCGGAAGCCGCTCGCGAGCAGGTCGGGCGTGAGGAAGCTCGTGCCGGCGTAGCTGGCCTCGGTCCCGAAGACGCGGTCGAGCTCCGTCGGGTGGCCGCAGCTCTCGTGGAGCTGGAGGTAGAGCTGCGACGGGTCGAGGACGATCGTCCGCCGTCCTGCCGGCAGCTGCGGCGCCGAGAGGAGCGCGACCGACTCCTCCGCCAGCTGCCCGGCGCGCCCAGCGAGGTCGAGCGACCGCACGTACTCGTAGCCCGCCGCCTGGAATCCGCCCCCGGCGTCCGGGTAGCTCCGCCGCTGGTGCTCGTCGCCTTCGATCGCGTTGGCCTCCACCCCCGCGCCAACGTGGGTGATCGTCTGTTCGGTGAACGCGCCCTCCGACGACACGAAAGTCTTCTGCTCGCGCTGCGCCTGGAACAGAGCCTCCGTGAACGAGACGCCCGGCACGGCGCGCATGGCCTCGTCCGCCGCGAGCAGGTCGGCGAGCTTCTCCTCGAGCGGGACGCGGAACGGGTCCTCGGCCACGGGTGTCGCGTACCGGCCGACCGCGGGCTCCCGGGTATCGAGCGCAACCCGGTTCCGGAGGGCCGTCGCGGAGGCCCGCGCGATCTCGACGGCCCGCGCCGCCGTTCGGCCCACCTCCTCGCGGTCGACGGACGCGGTCGCGGCGAACCCCCACGCGCCGTCGACGAGGACCCGGATCCCGACGCCCTCGCTCTCCCCGGACGCCGCGGCCTCCACGCGCCCGGTGCGGACCACGAGCGACTCGTCGAGCCGGTGGACATGACGGGCGTCGGCATACGCCGCGCCACGGAGGCGCGCCGTCTCGACCGCACCATCGAGCAGATCGCGCATCGATCGATCGTAGCCGTTCAGGGTGCCCTCGCGCAGGCCTTTGCGGGGCCTCGCACGCTCACGCTCGGCCGGTCGGCAGCCGCCACGGCACCCGGGACCTTCGGCCCGTGGACCCGGGCCACTCGGCCCTGTGGACCACCCCCCAGAGTCCCGATGGTTTGCCGATCGGCCCGGCACCCGCGCGCGTGCCCGCCAGGTCGAGGTCGCCGCTCCCGGGGCGCGTCGCGCCGGGCGGCTCGGCGGACGCGTGGGGCGTCCAGTGAACGCGGGGAGGGTTGATGGTGGACGGCTCCGGCCTCCCGGGT
This sequence comes from uncultured Chloroflexota bacterium, assembly GCA_903928275.1. Classification (GTDB taxonomy): domain Bacteria; phylum Chloroflexota; class Limnocylindria; order Limnocylindrales; family CSP1-4; genus CAIYQJ01. The sequence continues at coordinate 8,740 of CAIYQJ010000067.1, read as the reverse complement.
GATGCCGGGACGCTGGTCGAAGCGCTCGCGCAACGCGGGGTCTCGCGGCGGCGCTTCCTCCAGTTCTGCACCTCGATGACGGCGGCCCTGGCGCTGCCGAGGAGCTACACGCCACGGATCGTCGCCGCGCTCTCGGCGCAGGTGAAGCCGACGCTCGTGTGGCTCGAGTTCCAGGACTGCGCGGGCAACACGGAGTCCTTCCTGCGGAGCCCGAACCCGGACGTGGCCGAGCTCGTCATCGAGATCCTCTCGGTGCCGTACCAGGAGACGATCATGGCCGCGGCCGGGAAGCAGGCCGAGGCGAACCTCGACGACGTCGTCACCAGGCTCAAGGGCCAGTACGTCTGTGTCGTCGAGGGCAGCATCCCGATGGCGGAGGGCGGCATCTTCTGCACCATCGGCGGGCGGACCGCCCTCGACATCGCAACGCGCGTCACGAGGGACGCCGCGCTCGTCGTCGCCGTCGGCGACTGCGCATGGGATGGCGGCTTCGTGAGCCTCGGCCCCACGAACGGGGTGGGCATCGGCCAGGCCGTGTCGGGTCTCAGCCCGATCAACCTCGGCGGCTGCCCGCACAACTCCGTGAACCTCGCCGCCACGCTCGTGCACTACCTCACCTTCGGCACGGCCCCGGCGCTCGACCAGTTCGGGCGCCCGCTCTTCGCCTACGGCCACCTCATCCACGACCAGTGCGAGCGAAGGGCGCACTTCGACGCCGGCCGGTTCGTGGAGCAGTGGAACGACCAGGGCGCGCAGAGCGGCTGGTGCCTCTACAAGATGGGCTGCAAGGGACCGCAGACGAACTACAACTGCTCGATCGCGCGGTGGAACGACGCCACGAACTGGCCGATCGGCGCCGGGCACGGCTGCATCGGCTGCGCCGGCCCGTCGTTCTGGTCGCGGATGAGCCCGTTCTACTCGCGGCTCCCGGACGTCCAGATGATCGGCGTGGACACCACGGCGCAGACGATCGGCCTCGTTGCGATCGGCGGCGTGGCGGCCCTGACGGCGGTCCATGGCGCGGGCGTCATCGCCCGGATGCAGCGGAACAAGCGGAAGCGGGCCGCCGTCACGCCCGACGGCCACGTCGTGCCCGAGGTGGCGGCCGCGCCGGACGCGGGAGCCGGAACGGCCGGTGACGCGGGAGCCGGAACGGCCGGTGACGCCGGCGTCGGGGGGACCAACTGATGGCCAGGGTCGTCGTGGATCCCGTCACGCGGATCGAGGGGCACCTGCGGATCGAGGCGCAGGTCGACAACGGCGCGGTGACGGACGCCTGGTCGAGCGGGACGATGTTCCGCGGCATGGAGCTCATCGTCCAGGGCCGCGACCCGCGCGAGGCATGGATCTGGACGCAGCGCATCTGCGGCGTCTGCACGACAGTCCACGCGATCGCGTCGGTCCAGGCCGTCGAAGACGCGCTCGCGATCTCCCCGCCGCCCAACGCGCGGCTCATGCGCAACCTCATCTCGGGAGCGCAGTTCATCCAGGACCACGTCATCCACTTCTACCACCTGCACGCGCTCGACTGGGTGGATGTCACCGGCTGCCTCACGGCGGACCCGCAGAAGACCGCCGACCTCGCCCAGAAGATCTCGCCGTGGCCGCTCTCGTCCAGGGCGTACTTCACCGAGGTCCAGGCTCGGGTGAAGGCGCTCGTCGACAGCGGCCAGCTGAGCATCTTCACGAACGGCTACTGGGGCAACCCGGCGTACAAGCTCCCGCCCGAGGCGGACCTCATGGCGGTCGCCCACTACATCGAGGCCCTCAGCTGGCAGCGCGACGTCATCCGGATGCACGCCATCCTCGGCGGGAAGAACCCCCATCCGCAGACCTTCCTCGTCGGCGGGATGGCAGCGCCGCTCGACCCGAACTCGCCGAACGTCGTCAACCCGCTGCGCATGGACCAGATGGCGGCGCTCGTCCGGACGATGCGCACGTTCGTCGAGCAGGTCTACGTGCCGGACGTCAAGGCCATCGCGAGCTTCTACCCGGAGTGGTTCACGTACGGCGCCGGGCACAGGAACTACCTCGCCTACGGCGGGCTCCCGAACGGCGCCCTGAACGACACCTCCCTCTACACCTTCCCGCGCGGGATCATCCTCAACGGCGACCTCTCCACGGTGCACCCGGTGGACCAGACGAAGATCACCGAGGCGATCGCGCACTCCTACTACACGTATCCCGGCGGTGACCAGGCCACGCTCAACCCCTTCGACGGGGTCACGGCGCCGAAGTACTCGGGTCCCACGCCTCCCTACGACGCCCTCGACACCGCGAACAAGTACTCCTGGCTCAAGTCCCCCCGCTACGACGGCCAGGTCATGGAGGTGGGTCCGCTCGCCCGGATGCTCGTCGCGTACGGCTCCGGCGTGCAGAAGGTCCAGGACCTCGTGAACTCGACGCTGGCCGAGCTCAACGCCCAGCCGGCGGCGCTGTTCTCCACGCTCGGCCGGGTGGCCGCCCGTGCGCTCGAGACCGTGTACCTGCTCGACTGGATGGACACGTGGCTCGCCGAGCTGGGCAAGAACATGAACAGCGGCGACCTGCGGACGGCCGACACGTCGAAGTGGGAGCCGTCCACGTGGCCGGCCGAGGCCCAGGGGTGGGGACCCCACGAGGCGCCCCGCGGCGCGCTCGGCCACTGGGTGAAGATCAAGAACCAGAAGATCGAGAACTACCAGGCCGTCGTGCCCAGCACGTGGAACGCCGGCCCGCGTGACGAGAACGGCCAGACCGGACCGTACGAGGCGTCGCTCGTCGGGACGCCGGTGGCCGTCCTCGACCAGCCGCTCGAGATCCTGCGGACCATCCACTCCTTCGATCCGTGCCTCGCCTGCGCCGTCCACGTGGTGGACGCCACCGGTGCCGAGAAGGTCCGGGTGGAGGTGCGCTGATGGCCGGCACCACGGCGCCGCTCGATCGCGGCGCATCGGGACCCGTCTCCGACCCGGCCGTCGTCGAGCGCAGGATCGAGGCGCTCGAGGACGCGGACGTGCGACACCGCGGGGTGGGGCAGAACGCCGTCTACGTCTGGGAGCTCCCCGTCCGGGTCACCCACTGGGCCATCGTCATCAGCATCGCGATCCTGGCCGTGACCGGCGCGTACATCCACGGGCCGTTCCTCGTGCCGTCGTCGCCGCTCGAGGCGTCGACGCAGATGGCCACGATCCGGTTCGTCCACGAGCTCACCGCGATCGTCTTCACGATCGCCGTGGGCGTGCGGTTCTACTGGGGCTTCGTCGGCAACCGGTACGCGAGCTGGCGCTCGATCATCCCCCACAACCGGGCCCAGTTCAAAGCCGCCCGGGAGATGGGCAAGTACTACACGTTCGCGCGCTCGGAGCCGGTGCCCATGACCGGGCACAATCTCCTCGCCGGCGTGGCCTACACGGCCGTGTCGATCCTCATGTTCCTCCAGGTGGCCACGGGGCTGCTGCTGTTCGCATGGCTCATCGGCACCGGCCCTGCCTCGTGGCTGCTGCCGATCGTCGGGTGGTTGCCGGGCGGGATCCAGGCGATCCGGATGCTCCACTACTTCGTGACGTTCCTCTTCATCGCGTTCCTCATCCACCATGTCTACAGTGCGATCCTCGTCGACATCGAGGAGCGCACCGGCGTCATGACGAGCATCTTCACGGGCTACAAGAACATCCGGCCGCACAGCACGGCCGACTACCTGACCGACCGGCCCGGCATCGGCGACGACGCCCGAGACGCGAGGACGATCGCGCAGCAGTCAGGCCCCAGGGAGACCCCGAAGACGGATGCATGAGGCAGGTGCGGTCGGGCGCGCGCTTGACACGGCGATGCGGGAGGCCCCGGCGGGGGCCTCCGCGCCGCGTTCGGCCGAGCTCGTCGTCACCGACCCGGCCCACATCGCCCCGCAGGCTGCGGAGCTCCACCTGCAGGTCCATCTCGCCGAGCTCGGATTCGCGGACCTGCCCATCCGGACCACGATCCGGCCGGTGACGTGCGTCTCCTGCGGCGCCGCATGCGAGCCCGAGCCGTCGGACCCGTTCTGCGGGTCGTGCGGGTGGCCGCTCCCGGCCGTCCCCGGACCCGGCGTCGAGATCGAGCTCCTGTGGTGAGCGGCGCGCCGCGGTGAGCGGCGTCGCCGGCGGCGGCCTCGACCCGGGCGGCGGCCTCGACCCGGGCGACGGGCCCGGACGCCGCTACGTCGTCCTGGGGCTCGGCAACCGGATCCAGGGAGACGAGGCGCTCGGGTCGCTCGTCATCGAACGGCTCGCCGCCGACGACGCGGTGATCCGCGCGCTCCCGGACCCGGCCTCGATCGACCTCGTGGACGGCGGCACCGTGGGCCTCGCGCTGCTTCCGCTCCTGGAGGACGTGGACGGCCTCGTCGTCGTCGACATCATCGACGGGGGACTCTCCCCGGGCGCGCGGCAGGACCTCGATGGGACCCTTCTGCTCCGAAGGGATATCGTGATGGGCGTGCACGACCTCGGCGCGACGGAGCTCCTCGCCACCCTGCAGCTCATGGGCGCCATGCCGCGGCGCATCCGCGTCGTCGGGATCCAGCCGAAGCGCGTGGATCTCGGGACGGAGCTGACGTCCGAGGTGGAGGCGTCGGTGCCGGAGCTGATCCGGACAGTGCTCGGCCACCTGCGTGCATGGCAGACGGAGGACGGATCGGGCGGCTGAGGAGACCGCCCGACCTGCTTCCATGGCGTCCCCCGCTGCCACCGCCCGCGTCGAGCGCACCGTGGTCGCCGAAGGTGTCGTCCAGGGCGTCGGATTCCGGCCGTTCGTCTGGCGGCTCGCGACCGAGCTCGAGCTCGACGGGAGCGTCCGGAACCTCGCCGGCCGCGTGGAGGCGGACGTCGCGGGACCGGCCGCCGCGGTCGCGGCGTTCGCCCGTCGGATCGCCGCGGACGCTCCGCCGCGGGCGCGGGTGGAGCGCGTCGAGGTGCGCGCGATCGCGGGCCGGCCTGCACCGGTCCCCGGGGCCGGGTTCACGATCGAGGAGAGCGTCGCCGCTGCCTCGGCGGAGCGGCTGTTCCCGCCGGACATCGCCACGTGCGACGACTGCGTACGCGAGATGTGGGACCCGTCGGACCGGCGGTTCCGATACCCGTTCATCAACTGCACGAACTGCGGGCCGCGTGCGACGATCATCGAGGACCTGCCGTACGACCGGGCGCGGACGTCCATGCGCGACTTCCCGCTCTGCGCGGACTGCGAGCGCGAGTACCGCGACCCGGCGGACCGGCGCTTCCACGCGGAGCCCGTGGCGTGCGCCGCGTGCGGCCCGCGCCTCTCCTGGCGGCGCGGCGTCGACCCGCGCCCGACCGCCATCGCGGACCAGGCGCTCGCCGCGGCCGTCGCGGACATGGCCGCCGGGCGGATCGTCGCCGTCAAGGGCCTCGGCGGCTATCAGCTCGCGTGCGACGCCACGGACCCGGCGGCCGTGGCGCGACTCCGCGACCGGAAGCGGCGATGGGCCAAGCCGTTCGCCGTCATGGCCCGCGACCTCGCGGGGGCCCGGGCGCTCGCCGACGTGACGGACGCGGAGGCTGCGCTCCTCGAGTCGCCGGCGCGCCCGATCGTGCTGGCGAGGCTGCGCCCGGATGCGCCGATCGCCGCGGCCGTGACGAACGGGAACCCGCACGTGGGGCTGTTCCTCCCGTACACGCCGCTCCATCACCTCTTCCTCGCTGCCGCGGGCCGGCCGGTCGTCCTCACGAGCGGCAACCTTTCCGACGAGCCGATCGTCATCGACGACGCGGACGCCCTCGACCGCCTCGCGCCGATCGCGGATTCGTTCCTCCAGCACGACCGACGTATCCGCGCCCGGTACGACGACTCGGTCACCCGGGTGGTGGGGCGCGGGCCGGACGCGCAGGAATCGATCATCCGCCGCGCCCGCGGGTACGCGCCGGACCCGGTGGACCTTCCGGTCGCCACCCCGGAGCCGTTCCTCGCCGTGGGCGCGGAGCTCAAGCACACGTTCACCCTGGCCCGCGGCCGCCGCGCCCACGTGGCGCCGCACACGGGGGACCTCGAGGACCTCCTCGTCCATCGCGCGTTCGAGGAGAACCTCGCGCACCTCTCCCGGCTCCTCGACATCGAGCCCGCATGGGTCGTCCACGACCTGCATCCGGGGTACCTCTCCACCCAGTACGCGGTGACGCGGTTCACCGCCGACCGCCGGATCGCGGTCCAGCACCACCACGCGCATGTCGCGTCGGCGGCGGCCGAGCACGGCGTCGCCGGGCCGTTCATCGGGGTCGCGTACGACGGCCTCGGGATGGGCGACGACGGCACGCTCTGGGGCGGCGAGGTCCTCGTCGCCGATCTCGCGCGCTACCGACGGTTCGCGCGGTTCGGACTCGCGCCCATGCCCGGCGGCGCCCTCGCCGTGCGGAAGCCGTACCGGATGGCGCTCGGGTACCTCCTGGGCGCGGAGGCGCTGCCCGGCGGCCTGCCCCTCCCGCCTGGCCTCGCGGCCGCGTTCGTCGACCGGCTCGACCCGCGCGAGGTCGGGATCGTCCGCGTCCAGGTGGCCCGCGGCCTCAACGCGCCGGTCGCCTCGTCTGCGGGCCGCCTCTTCGACGCGGTGAGCAGCCTGCTCGGCCTGCGCGACGTCGCCGAGTTCGAGGCGCAGGCGGCGATCGACCTCGAGACCGCCGCCGGGGATGCCGCAGCCGCAGCGCTCCCACACCGGATCGCTCGCGTCGGCGACCTCCTCGTGTACGACCCTCGGCCCACGCTCGCCGCCGTCCTGGAGCGGCGCGCGGCCGGCGACCCGGTCGGCACGATCGCCGCCGCCTTCCACGAGACGATCGCGTCGGTGACGGAGGAGCTGGTCTCCGCCGCCGCCCGCGAGACGGGTCTGCGCGTCGTCGCCCTCTCCGGGGGCGTGCTCCAGAACCAGCGGCTCGCCGGGACGCTCGCCGATCGCCTCGAGCGCGATGGCTTCGCCGTCCACCTGAACCGGCGGATCCCGGCGAACGACGGTGGCATCAGCTATGGTCAGGCAGCGGTCGCGGCAGCTCGACTCGCGGCGAAGGGGACCGGTTCGCCGGCCTCGCCCGCAGCGGGAGCGTCACCCGGGCGACGAGATCGGTAGGAGGTTCGAACCATGTGCCTGGGGATCCCCGGCAAGGTCATCGAGGTCCACGACGTGGCGGGCCTCCGGATGGGCAAGGTCGACTTCGGCGGCGTCCGGAAGGAGGCGTGCCTCGCCTATACGCCGGAGGTCGAGCTCGGCGACTACGTGATCGTCCACGTGGGCTTCGCGATAAGTCGCGTCGACGAGGACGAGGCGATGAAGACGCTCGAGATCCTCGCGCAGATGGGCGACATGATGGAGCAGGAGCTCGCGACGATGGGTCCGGGCATGGACGCGCCTGCCGTCGTGGGGGACGATTCCGCGGCGACCGGCCTGGTCGCCGCCCTGCGCCAGGTCTCGGCGCCCGCGCGCGAGCCCCGCGCCGGCGATGGCGCGGCCGGGACCGGAGGCCCCATCTCGTGAAGTACCTCGACGAGTACCGCGACCCCGTCCTCGCGCGGAAGCTCGTCGCGGAGATCGCGCGGGTCACCACCCGGCCGTGGACCCTCATGGAGGTCTGCGGCGGCCAGACGCACACGATCGTGAAGCAGGGGATCGACGAGTCGCTCCCGGCCGGCGTCCGGATGATCCACGGCCCGGGCTGCCCGGTCTGCGTGACCCCGCTCGAGCAGGTGGACAAGGCGCTCGCGATCGCGGCCCGCCCGGACGTCATCTTCACGAGCTACGGCGACATGCTCCGGGTCCCGGGCTCCACGACGGATCTCCTCAGCCTGAAGGCCCGCGGCGCGGACGTCCGGATCGTCTACTCGCCGCTCGACGCGCTCAAGGTGGCACTCGCGCACCCGGACCGACAGGTCGTCTTCTTCGCGGTCGGGTTCGAGACGACGGCGCCGGCGAACGCGATGGCGGTCTACCAGGCGGCGGCGCTCGGCGTCGACAACTTCAGCGTGCTCGTGAGCCACGTGCTCGTGCCCCCGGCGATGGAGGCGCTGCTCTCGTCGCCCCGGAACCAGGTCCAGGCGTTCCTCGCCGCGGGGCACGTGTGCGCCGTCATGGGCTGGACCGAGTACGAGCCCATCGCGGAGCGCTACCACGTCCCGATCGTCGTGACCGGCTTCGAGCCGCTCGACCTCCTCGAGGGGATCCTCATGGCGATCGTCCAGCTCGAGGAGGGGCGCGCGGACGTGGAGAACCAGTACGCCCGTGCGGTGAAGCGCGACGGCAACCCGCTCGCCCAGGAGACGATCTTCCGCGTCTTCGAGATCGGTGACCGCAAGTGGCGTGGGGTGGGGATGATCCCGGCGTCCGGCTACCACCTGAAGCCCGAGTTCGCCCGGTTCGACGCGGAGCGCAGGTTCCACGTCGAGGGCATCGACACGCGCGAGCACCCGGCCTGCATCGCCGGCGCGATCCTCACCGGCGAGAAGACCCCGCTCGAATGCACCGCCTACGGCGTTCTCTGCTCGCCCCAGAAGCCGCTCGGCGCGCCGATGGTGTCGTCCGAGGGCACGTGCGCTGCCTTCTACTCCGCGGGCCGCGGGATCGGGCTGGAGCCGCGCCCCCTGCCGATGGTCGCTCCCGAGGCGCTCCGATGACGGCCGAGCGGCCGGCGGTCCCGCCCGTGGCGGCCGGCGGCGCCGGGACAGAGGCCTCCGGCGCGCCCGGCGTCTCCGGCACCGCGCCCGTGGCGGCCACCGCGCCCGG
>CAIYQJ010000066.1 GCA_903928275.1 uncultured Chloroflexota bacterium | reverse complement strand
TCGTCGAGGCCCGGGGCAGCGGCGACGTGAGGGTGGGCGATGCCCCGGACGGGTCATGGCAGAGGGTGCACATCCCGGCGCGCGAGGCGAGGTCGTGGGGCGCGACCGGCGCGGCGGATGGGTCCACGAGATGGCACGCGGTGCACTCGTCGTCCGTCCGCGTCGCGTGGCTCGCCGGGAGGTCGCCGAGCCTGCTTGCCGAATGGCACGAACGGCACGTGACCTGCAAGGAGAGCGTGTGCGGGATCTGGGGAGCCGGGTTCTGGGTCGCGCGGTGGCACAGCCAGCACGTCGTGACCGACCAGCTCTTCATCGTCGCCGGGATGTGTGCCCTCGTCGTCCCGTGACACTTGAGGCAATCGAGCTCCAGGCCGGCCGGATGCGGCCGGTCCGGCGCGGGCGGCGAGTCCTTCGTGTGGCAGATCGTGCACTGGTCCTTGTGGATCCCCGTGTGCCCCGGGGCGGTCGCGACGAGCTTGTCCGGCGCGTGGCAGCCGGTGCAGTCGGTCCAGCCCTGGAGCGGGTGGGCGAGGGCCGGGATGACCTTGGTGCCCACGCCACCGTCCGGCGTGGAGTGGCACGCGGTGCAGTCGCCCATGAGCTTCATGTCGACCTGGTCGGCGATCGACAGGCTCGGGCTGGGCGCGACGCTGGGCACCGCGGTGGCCACGGCGGCCGGCGCGCCGGGGGGCGTCAGCAGGCCCAGGCCGACGCCGATGCCCCCCGCGATCACGACGGTCCCGAGCATGAGCCCCCCGATGCCCGCGGCGGTGACCAGCGTCCGGCCGGTGATCTTCATGCCGCGCCGTGCTCCAACGGTGCGGCGCCGTGCTCCGCCGTCGCGGCGCCGGGTGCGGCGGGCTCGTGCGGATGTCGGCCCCAGCCGGACAGCAGCGGGCGGTGGCTGCCGACGTGCTCGCTCATGTCGAGGAACCGCTCGGCGAGCGTGTATCCCATGGCCAGGAACGCGAACGCGCCCACGAGGATGCTGATCTCGACGAGGCTCGGCGTGTACTCGTTGAAGGGGTTCGACACGACGCCCGACGCCGCGCTCGACGACACGATCTGGCCGGCATCGACGAACAGGACGCGGTCCACGAGCACGCCGACGAACGCGAGGATCGAGGCGGCGAAGAGGCCGATCGGCGTCTGCGTCGGCCGGTAGAGCACCAGGACGAGCGGGATCGCGATCCCGATGACTACCCGACCGATCCAGAACCACGGCGCCAGCGGCCCGACGAGCAGGGTGGCCATCGCGTCGCCGAGGCCGGGGACGCTCCCGTACAGGGTCGTCAGGATCTGCCAGGCGGCGACGAGGATCGTCACCGCGAGCGAGATCGTGAGGAGCAGGCGGAGCGCCGGGATCGCGAGGCTCGTCGCGCGTTCCCAGCCCTTGAGCTGGAAGCGGTGCACGCAGTAGAAGACGATGCCGAGGAGCGAGATCCCCGACAGGAGCGCCGCGGCGAGCAGCGAGGGCGGGGTGAAGCTCCCGTGCCAGTACGGGCGCGAGGCGAGGACGCCGAACACGGCGCCAAGGGTGGACGGCGCGAGGATCGCCATGCACGAGGCGGCCGTGCACGCGACGTTGTGGAGACGCTCGTGCCCCCGGAACATGCTCCAGACCTCGGTCATGAGGAGCACGAGGTAGCCGGCGTACAGGACGCCCATCCACCACATCGGCGACATCGGCGACGGCGAGAGGACCGCGCCGAACCCGAGCCGGATGGGCCAGTGGAGGTCGAGCGCGATGATCCCGAAGGCGGTGACGAGGCTCAGCAGGGCGAGCACCGCGTGCCGCTTCTCCAACGGCATGAACCGCTCCATCCCGAAGACGGTCCCCAGCGACGAGGCGAGGCACAGACCGCTCGTGGTCACCGCGAAGAAGACATAGGCCGCGATGAGCAGCCCCCACTCGAACGATGGCCGGGTCCCGAAGACCTCGTCGCCCGGCGGCAGGCTGAGCGCCGCTCCCACCGCCCCGATGAGGAGCAGCACCGTGAGGAGCCCGAACCAGAGCCTGAGGGCGCGCGGCTGGCTGGCGACCTCCGCGCGGAGGGCATGCCAGGCCGCCCGCGGCCGGCTGTCCACCGTGCGATCGGCGACGGTCTCGACCATCAGCCGACCTCGCCTTCGATGCCCACGTAGTGGACCCGCGGCTTCGTCCCGAGCTCCGGCTTCATCACCGAGGTGCGCCCGGTACGGATCGCCACTGCCACCGGGTCCGTGGGGTCGTCCAGGTCGCCGATCAGCCGTGCCTCGACCGGGCACACCTCGACACACGCGGGGCGCATCCCCTTCGTGATCCGGTGGTAGCAGAAGGTGCACTTGTCGACGACGCCCGGCTGCCCGGTCGGCATCCTGCCGCCGCTCGGAACGATGTACCGCGCCCCGTACGGGCAGGCGAGGACGCAGTAGCCGCACCCGATGCAGCGTTCCTGGTCCACGAGGACCACCCCGTCGGGTGTCTTGTACGTGGCGCTGACCGGGCAGACCGACGTGCACGGCGGGTTGTCGCACTGCATGCAAAGGCGCGGCACGAAATAGGCCTGCGAGGCGGTCGCGCCCGACGCCGCGAGCTCGGGGGGCTCCGGTGGGAAGCCGTGGATCCCGCCATCCGGCGACGTCACCAGCACCGTCCCATCGTTCTCGACGACGTGGAGCTCCACCCACGTCCGGTTGTACTCGGGGTCGTCGGGGACGTTGTTCTCGTTCTTGCACGCATCCACGCAGCGGCCGCAGCCGATGCAACGCGTCGTGTTCACGAGGAACGCCCACGAGTGCGCGTGCGGGTCGTAGGTGGGCGCCGCAGACGGGGTGGGGGAGGTTGCGGCCGCCGCGTCGCCCGCGGCCGCCGCGTCGCCCGCGGCCGCGGCGCCGACCGCGCCGGTCGGGAGAAGCGACGTGAGCGCGTACGCGCCGGCGACCCCGGCGCATGCCGCGAGGCCCGTCCCGAGGAAGCGGCGGCGGGAGACGCTCACGGTCGGCCTCCCCGTCGAGCGACGTGTCGTGCGTGCGTACGGCTCATCACGTCACCGCCCTACGGGACCTGCGTCTGGATGGGGCCCGGGGACGAGACGTCGCCCTTCGGCTTGTGGCAGCTGAGGCAGATGGCGTCCACCGAGGGCTGGTGCCCGGCGGGCATCGCCTTGACGCCGTTCGTGGCGGTGGTGCCGTGACAGGCCGTGCACTCGGGCACGTTCACCAGCGAGTGCGTGATGATCGGCGGCGGGACGGCGATCGCGGTGTGCACGTCGTGGCACTGGAGGCAGGACGTGCCCGCGTAGTGGATCGCGCGGTCCACCTGGGGGAAGTCGGCGGGCCGACCGAGGATCTTCTGGTGGCAGACCGTGCACAGCGCATCCGTCGGCGGCACGACCGCGACGCCGGCCGCCAGCGACGGCGCCGGTGCCGCGCCCGCCTCGGCCGCGTCGATCGCCGCCGCCGACTCGGGCACCGGCGCGGTGGCGACGTGCTCGGCGAGCGGCCCGTGGCAGGTCTGACAGCTGACCGCGATGTGCCTGGAACCCGCCCACTTGCCGTACTCGGTCGCGTGGCACTGCGCGCACTCGGACGAGGCGGCCGCGTACTGCGGCGTGAGGGCGGCCCAGGCCTGCGCGTTCCTCTCCTGGTGCGCACCGTACTGGTCGTAGAAGGTCGCCGCCGCGACGGCGCCGACCGCGAGCGCCGCGACGAGGAGGATCGCGAGGCCGATGGCGACCCCCGCGTACTTCACCGACCCCAGCGGGCTCGACGGACGCCCGATCCGGGCGCCCGCGCGGTGCAGGATGGACCGGATGCGGCTCACAGGTCGGCCACCTCGACGACGCCGCGCCTGATCGCGTACCTGAGGAGCTCCACGCGGTGGTGGAAGCCGAGCTTCTCCATGACTGCCGCTCGCCGGGAGTGGACCGTCCGCTCGCTCACGTGGAGGGTCCGGGCGATCTCGCGGTTCGTGTGGCCCACGGCCGCGAGGCGGAGGACCTCGCGATCCTGCTCGCCGAGCGAGTCGTAGACGTCGTCCGCGGAGGTCTCGTCCGTGCGGAGGACGTACGTGTCGATCATCCGGGTGACGAGCGCCGGGATCACGTAGGCCCGGCCGCCGCTCACGCTGCGGACCGCGGTCACGACGTCGGTCCGCCGGGCGCTCCGGTCCAGGAACCCGTCGGCGCCCGACCGCAGGGCGATGGAGAACATGTCGCCGCTGCACTGGCTGTCCAGGGCGATGACCCGCAGCGACGGGTCCGCCGCCTTCAGCGACTCGATCGCGCGGAACGGGACACCGCACCCGTCGCCGGACGGCACGGTCTCGACGATGAGGACCTTCGCGGACGGCTCAGGGAGTCGCGTGCGAAGCGCGTCGAGCCCGGCGATCTCGCCCACGACCCGCATGTCGGGCTCGGCGTCGATCACCGCGCGGTACCCCGCCGCGAGCAGCGGGAAGTCGAAGATCGCGAGCAGGACGCCGATCCTCCCGTCGCACGGTGCCGAACCGTTCGCCTTCATGGTCGCACCATCGGCTTCGTCCGCGGACCCCGCGCCCCGCCGATCACTGGGCCGCGTGCAGGCGACGCGCACGATGCCGGATGACGAGCGCCCACACGACGGGCGTCGCGAAGACGACCACGCCGGTGGCGACGAGGCCCACGCCGGCCGCGGTCGTCCCGAGCGCGAACAGGAGCGTGTGGACGACGACGAACGCCACCCCGAACTCGACGCCGATCGACACGATGGTCAGCGCGATCCACGTGCCGAACAGGGCTGCCGAACCCTCGACGTTGCCCTGGCGGAGCTCGTACACGAGCCACACGACCATGATGAGGAAGCCGAGCAGCGCCACCGCGAGGATCGCAAGAACGACGTCGCTGCTCATCAGGTGGTCCTCCGCGCGAGCCCGTGGGTGCTCGCTGCCCGTTCGTCGCGGCCCAACGTACGGGAGGCCGGCGGCCGGGCACAGGACATCGACGCCCATCGCCCGGGCGACGTCCGCACACAAGTCGACGACGGTCGTGTCCCAGGACCGCGATGGTCGTCGGGGGACCGGCGACGGGCGTCGGAGACGGGCGACGGCCGTCGACACCGCGGCTGCCGGCAGGGGCGTCGCGCCCGGATGCCGGCGCTACACTCGACCGGACGAGTGGGGTCCTGCGCCCCGATCTCGGGGAGCACCGGGAGCCGGTGGCGGTCTGATGGACGCGAACGCGGACACATACCTCGGGACAGCGGTCGGCCCTGCCCCCGCCGCGTTCCGCCTCACCGAGGACCAGGTCGCCCTCCGTGACGCCGTCCGCGACCTTGCCCGCGCGAAGGTCGCGCCCCGCGCGGCCGAGATCGACCGGACCGCGGAGTTCCCGGAGGACCTACGGCGCCTGCTCGCCGCGCAGGACATCCTCGCGCTCCCGTTCCCGGCCGCCTATGGCGGCATTGACGCCGACCTGCTCACGCTCTGCCTCGCCATCGAGGAGCTGAGCGCCGCCTGCGCCACGACGGGGCTCATCCTCGCCGTCCACGCGCTCGCGGCCCTGCCGATCATCGACGCCGGCACCCCGGAGCAGCGCGCGCGGTGGCTGCCGGATCTCGCGGCGGGCCGGACGCTCATCGCGTTCGGACTCACCGAGGCCGGGGCCGGCTCGGACGTGGCCGCGATGACGACGCGCGCCGTCCGCGACGGCGACGGTTACGTCCTCGACGGCTCCAAGCGCTTCATCAGCCAGGGCAGCGTGGCGGACCTCGTCGTCGTCTTCGCCGTGACGGATCCCGCGGCCGGGAAGGCCCGTCGGCACATCTCCGCGTTCGTCGTCGAGCGGACAAGCCCCGGCTTCTCCGTCGGTCGCCTCGAGCACAAGATGGGGATCCGCGGCTCGCCCACGACGGAGCTGCACTTTGACGGCGTGCGCGTCCCGGTCGACCACCTGCTCGGTGCGGAAGGCGACGGGTTCACGATCGCGATGCGGACGTTCCGGCGATCGCGGCCCGGGATCGCCGCGCAGGCCGTAGGGATCGCGCAGGGCGCGCTTGAGTTGGCCACGCAGTACGCGCGCGACCGGGTCCAGTTCGGGCGCCCGATCGGCCAGATGCAGATGGTCCAGGCCCTGCTGGCCGACGTGGACGCCGCGACCGCCGCGGCGCGGGCGCTGCTGTACGTGGCGTGCGCCGCGATCGACGCCGGCGACGGCGACCCGGACCGCTGGGCGTCGCTGTGCAAGCTCGTGGCCGGGGACGCCGCGATGAAGGTGACGACGGACGCCGTCCAGGTGCTAGGCGGCTCCGGCTACCTCGAGGACTTCCCGGTCGAGCGGATGATGCGCGACGCGAAGATCACCCAGCTGTACGAGGGCACGCAGCAGATCCAGCGGCTCATCGTGGCGCGGTCGATCCTCGACGCGCGCGGGTGAGATGCCGGACCGGCCGCGGGCGGCGGGGGGACGAGGGCCGGCCGTGCGCGGAGCGCAGTACCTGGTTCCGGCCGCCTCCGCGATCACCGATCGCCCGGGACGCTGGTATCCGCTGATCCGGCCGCCTCCGCGATCACCGATCGCCCGGGACGCTGGTATCCGCTGATCCGGCCGCCTCCGCGATCACCGATCGCCCGGGACGCTGGTATCCGCTGATCCGGCCGCCTCCGCGATC
>CAIYQJ010000065.1 GCA_903928275.1 uncultured Chloroflexota bacterium | reverse complement strand
GCCCCCTGCGGCTGCGCCGCCGACCATCGTGGGGCCGGCGCCCGGCGCGGCCGCGACCGGACGACCTCCCAGGTACGCCTCCAGCGCATCGGCCATCGATGCCGCCGTGGGGAACCGGGCGGCGGGCTCGCGCGCGAGCGCCCGCAGGTCGATGGCATCGAGCTCCGGCGGGAGACCGGCGCGCAGCGAGGACGGCGCGGGTGCGTCGGTGCGGACACGCGCCACCGCCACCGCCGCCGCGCTGTCGCCCTCCCATGGGCGACGCCCGGTGAGCATCTCGAAGAGGACGATCCCGAGGCTGTAGACGTCCGACGCCGGAGTCGCCTGCTCGCCCTGGGCCTGCTCCGGGCTGAAGTAGTGGACCGACCCGAGGGTGGTGCCCGGCAGGGTGAGCTGCGCCTCCGCGAGCGCACGGGCGATCCCGAAGTCGGTCACCCGGACGCGCCCGTCCCGCGAGATGAGGATGTTCCCCGGCTTCACGTCGCGGTGCACGATCCCGTGGTCGTGGGCGGCCTGGAGCGCCTTCGCGACCTCCGCGGCCACGCGGGCGGCCTGGCGCGGCTGGAGCGGGCCGTTCCGGCGCAGGAGCGAGGAAAGGTCCTCGCCGGCGACGAGCTCCATGACGATGTACGGTCCTTCGCTGCTCTCGCCGGCGTCGAAGACCTGCACGATCGTGGGGGCGGCGAGCGACGCCGCCGACTGGGCTTCCTGCCGGAAGCGGACCACGAAGTCGGGGTCGCGGCCGTACTCCGGGTGCATGAGCTTGACGGCCACGTCGCGGCCGAGCCGGGTGTCGCGGGCGCGCCAGATCGTGGCCATCCCGCCGTCGCCGATCGGCTCGATCAGCTCGTAGCGGCCGTTGAGGATCGTCCCGCTCTCCGCCACGCGTCCTCCGTCTGGTGGGGTCCGCCCCGACGTCACCGGATCTCGAGCGACCGCAGGTAGGTCCCGAACTCCTCCCCGAGGTCAGGCCGCTCCAGCGCGAGCTCGACGGTAGCCTTCAGCCACCCCATCGTGGTCCCCGCATCGTAGCGTCTGCCATCGAACGCGTAGCCGTAGACCTCCTGCTCCGCCATGAGCGCCTGGATGGCGTCCGTGAGCTGGATCTCGCCGCCGGCCCCGCGGGCCGTCTGCTCGAGCTTGTCGAAGATCTTCGGCGTGAGCACGTAGCGGCCGATGATCGCGAGGTCGGACGGCGCGTCGGCCGGGTCCGGCTTCTCGACGAGCCGGTCGAGGCGATACAGCCGACCACCGTGGTCGTCACCGTCCACGAGCTGGCCGCCGATCACGCCGTACCGGCTCGTGTCCTCGTGCGGTACGGCCGTGACCGCCACGACGGACGCGTGCGTCCGGTGGTACGCCGCGATGAGCTGGCCGATGCACGGCTGCTCGCCGACCACCACGTCATCGCTGAGGATGACGGCGAACGGCTCGTGGCCCACGAGCTCCTTCGCCATGAGCACCGCGTGCCCCAGGCCGAGCTGCTCCTTCTGGCGCACGTAGGCGAGCTGCGCGAGGTCGCTGATGCGGCGGATCTGGCGGAGTCGCTCGATGTCGCCGCGCTCCTCGAGCAGTCGCTCGAGCTCGAGCGACTGGTCGAAGTGGTCCTCGATCGCGCGCTTCGTCCCGCTCGTGATGATGATGATCTGCTCGATCCCCGACGCGACAGCTTCCTCGACCGCGTACTGGATGACCGGCTTGTCGACGAGCGGGAGCATCTCCTTGGGCTGGGCCTTGGTGGCGGGAAGGAACCTCGTCCCCCAGCCGGCGGCCGGGAAGACGGCTTTGCGGACGCGCATCGGACCTCGGTGGGCACGGACGGATGGGGTGGAACGTCCGTCGCCGGACATGCCCGAGTATACGGCGGCTCCCCGTGCGGACCGCCGGCGCGGACCCGACGTACTTCGCGCCGCCCCGGCCGGGGTCAGGCGGTGGGCGGCGGGGTGTCCGCTGGTGGCGTGGGCGGAGGCCCCTGGTTCGACCCCCACCCGTCGGTGGACCGGTGGGGGTCGCGGCGACCCCAGCCGAGGAAGGTGCCGAGGAGCAGGCCGACGCCCGGGATGATGAGGAAGAACGGCCAGATCTTCTGCCAGTCGAGGGCGTAGAAGTTGCCGAACAGGAAGACGCCGCCGAGGAAGAGGAGGATCGCGCCGCCGATGAAGCCGCCGGTGCGGTCGCGGGGATCGCGGTCGACGAGGGCGCGCACGAGGACGAACGCGCCGGGCACGATGAGGAAGAAGGGCCAGACGAGGTTCCAGTCGAGGTCGATCCTGTCCCGGAGCAGGAAGACGACCCCGAGGGCGATGAGGATGCCGCCCGCGATCAACCCGCCGGTGCGCCCCTGTCGGTCGTTCATCCACAAGCTCCTTGCCGATCCCACGCCACCTCAGCCCCGAATCTACGGCTCCCGCGGCGGGCCGGGCCACGGTCGGGACGGAGCGCCGTTGGGGTCCACCTGGCACGTCACATCGTGGGTGCCGGCTCGTCCGCGGTCACGAACGCGTCCCCGCCCGCCTTCTCCGGGACGGCCTGCAGCAGGACGCCCCCGGCAAGCACGAGCGCGCCCCCGAGGACCTGGAGCGGCACGATCGCCTGGCCGAGCAGCGCGGCCGCGATGGCGACGCCGACCACCGGCTCGAGGAGCAGCAGGATCCCGGTCCTGACGCCACCGATCGTGCGGATCCCCGTGAGCAGGAGGATGCTCGGAATCGCCGCGCCGACGATCCCCATGAAGGCGCAGATGCCGAGAAGCGCGGGATCGCGCAGCGGCGCGGACACCGCGGCGGCGAGTCCTCCGGTGAGCAGCCCCGCGACGACGTACACGGGGATCGAGATCGCGAAGACGCCGAGCGTCGCCTCGTCGGCCGGCAGGTGGCGGAAGCCGGACCGGCCGATCGTGAAGTAGACGACCTGGCACAGCGCCGCGAAGAACGCGAGACCGAGCCCGCCCGGATCGATCCGGAGCCCCTGGGCCGGGTCGAGCTCGCCGACGACCACGAGCGCCATCCCGGCGATGGCGAGGGCGAGCACGGCGACCTTCGGCGGCGTCAATCGTTCGCCGTGGAAGAGGACGCCCACGACCGCGAGCATCGCCGGGTACGTGTAGAAGGTGATGAGCGCCAGCGCGACCGAGATCCGATCGAAGGAGGCGAAGATCGAGAGGTTGAGGAGCGCGCCCGCGAGCCCCGCGCCGACGAGGAGCGAGACGGAGCGCCGGTCGAGCGTGTGGAGGCGAAGGCCCCGACCGCGAAGCCGGACCGCGGCGAGGAGGATGACGAGCGACGCCACCGAGAAGAGGGCGCGCCACAGGGTGACGCCGACCGACGAGATGTCGTGCTCGTACGCGACGACCGAGAGGGGCGCATTGACGCCGTACAGCGTGGCCGCGAGCACCGCCGAGAGGGATCCCAGGACGATCGCCGGCCGGTCGGTCACGGGAAGCGATGGTACGCGCACCCGACCGCTGCGGATCAGCGGGGGGCGAGGCCCTCCCGCCCGGGCCCGGATCCCGCGTCGTCGGGCTGCGGCTCGGCCCGCCGCCGGCGCAGCACGATCCGCGTGAACGGGACGCGGAGCTCCGTGAAGACGTCGACGCTCACGAGGAAGCCCGCGAACAGGAACACGACCGCGAGCAGCTTGCCGAGGCCGTACAGCTGCGTGGACCCGAACCGGTTGAGGCTGTCCGTCACGGCCGGGATGAACGCGCCGATCGCGATGAGGATCGTCGCCGGCACCCGGGAGGTCATCCGGCCGGCGCGCGCGGCCCGGAACGCGCCCGGGATCGACGCGCAGAAGTTCACCGTGAACGCGACGGGCGAGACGAGGAGGTTGAACAGGAAGACGTCGCCCTTCTGGGCCGGGTCGAGCGAGTAGGCGAGCACGCGCTTCTTCGGCATGAAGACATAGACGGAGAACAGCGCGCCGAACCCGAGCGAGAACGCACCCGTGATGTTCATGAACGGCGTGAGCAGGCGCAGGTAGCCCGGCATGATCGCCGCGGTGGGCACGCCGGTGGCCGGATCCACCGCGTAGCCGGGCGCGGGCAGCGCCACCGTGACGGTCATCACGAGAGCCAGGAGCGAGGTGCCGACGACGGCCACCGCGGCGAGCAGCGGCCAGCGCGGTGAGGCGAACCACGTCTCGACGGCGATCGCGACGGCCAGGATCCCGGCGGCCGCGAAGTAGAGGATCGGCGCGATGCCGGCGTCGGGGTACTGCTGCCGCTGCTGGGTGAGGAACGTGAAGAGACCGGCGAGGAAGAGCGCGAGGGCGAACGCGTAGCCGAACCGCGTCTTCCCGAGCAGGAACGCCGTTCCCAGGCCGAGCCAGCCGGCGGTGCAGACGGCGCCGGTCAGGTACCACGTGCGGTAGATCGTCGTGTTCCAGCCCGCGGCCGCACCGATCGCCTCGCAGGCCGCCCCGATGCTGAACCAGAGCATCCCGAGGGCCCAGGCAAGCTGGAAGGCGTGTCGTCGCGTCCGCCACTGGTCGAGGACGGCGAGGAAGAAGAGGAACGCGAGGATCGCGGTCAGCGCGGTGAAGGGGAGCCGGAGGTCCACGATCCCCTGCCCTCCCGTGCGATGGGTTCAGTTCGGTGGGCCCGGCTGGGGCGAGGGAACGCGACGCGCCCGTCAGGCGGGGACGAACTCGTGTGCGTCGCGGTGCATGCCGTCGCAGAGGCCCCAGGCGACCGGATCGGTGGGGAGCCGCACCGGGCGCATGATCTCGCGCACCGCGGATCGACGGCAGAACAGGTACCCGGACCGGCGCATCCATGCCCGGACGTGGGCCTCGTCGGAGTGGAACTCCCGGGGACCCGGGTTGATCGGCGACCGCGAGGCCCAGGACGGCGGGGCCTCGGTCGCGACGATATCCAGGACGCTCACCCGCATCGGCCTCCCGGCGATCGGCTCGAGGCAGCCGGCACAGCGCACGGAGTCCGTGTCGTGTATGACGGTCGGGATCCGGATCCCCATGATCTCCATGGCGCCGCACAGCGTATCAGGTCGCCGCGGGGCGACGGCCGCGAGGGTCACGCACACGATGGCATGGCCCCCGGCCTCGATCGGTCGACGGAGCGCACGGTGCCTCTTCCGCAGCGAGCCACCGGCACGTACGCTTCGTGGCGAAGGCCGGATCACGCCGGTCCACGTGTCGCCGGCACCGCGGAGGCGTCCATGACCGACAGGCAGGCGGGGCCCTACAAGGTCCGCCCGAACACGCTGCTCGACGAGAGGGCCCCGAACACGTTCCGCACCCAGGCCGCCCCCAGGCCCGCGGGCACGCAGGATCGGGAGGCCGGTGGCGGGAACGCCGGGTCACCCGGGCTCCAGGCCCTGCCTCGGCTCCGTCTCTGGGTGTGGGTGGCCCTCGCGGTGCTCGTGGTCATCGTCGCCGTGCTTCTCCTCAACGGTGCGCCGTAGTCGGCGGGCGAGGCTTCCCCCACCGTCGGCCCGCGGAGGGTCCCGGCCGCCACCATCAACGCCCCCGGCGACCAGGAAGGGAGCTCCGATGGAACAGGGATCGAGACCGCACATCCCCGCGACCGAGTACCCGGAGCGCTGGCGCAGGGTCCAGGCCGCGATGGCCGCCCGGGATCTCGACTTCCTCGTGGCGTATGCCGACGATCGGGCCTCGTTCGGGCCGGCTCACGCTCGCTGGCTGGCCGACTTCCCGGTCCATTTCGAGCCCGCCTGCATCCTGGTGCCCCCCGAGGGCGAGCCGGTGATGCTGGTGGGGCCCGAGAGCGACCAGTACGCACTGCTCGCCGGTCGCATCGCCGACGTGCGGATCCTGCGCGAGCTGACCCACCCGGACGAGGACTATCCGTATACCCGGATCCAGAGCCTCGCCGACGTGATGGCCGAGATCGGTGGCGCGTCCGCGGCGAGGCGGGTCGGCCTGGGGGGCCGGGGCCTGATCGGCGCCGATCTCATGGCGGCCTTCGCGGCCGCCCTCCCTGCGGCCGAGTGGGTGGACATGGAGGACGCCCTGTGTGACCTGCGCGCGCGGAAGTCCCAGGCCGAGCTCGAGGTCATCCGCCACGCATACCGGATCGCGGAGACCGGTATCGAAGCCGGGGTCGAGGCCATCGCGGCGGGCGTCGCCGAGCGGGAGGTCGCCGCCGAGATCGACGCCTCGATGCGCCGGGCAGGCGCCGAAGGGACCGGCATCGACACCATCGTGGCTTCGGGGCCGAACACGCGGCCCATCCTCGCCCGGTCCACCTTCCGCCGCATCGAGCGTGATGACCTGGTGCTGTTGACCGTGGCTCCGCGCTACGAGGGCTATCACGCCGCGATCGGCCGACTCGTGCTGGTGGGCGATCCCGGGCCGGAGGTCAGGCGGGCGCGGGACGCGGCCATCCGGGCCCAGCGGGCCGCATCGCAAGCCCTGCGCCCCGGCCTTGAAGGCCGCGAGGTGGAGGCCGTGGGCCGCGCCATCATGGCCGACGCCGGCCTGGGCCAGTACTTCCTCTACTCGGGCCTCCACAGCGTGGGCGTCATCGAGTTCGAGCCGCCGATCTTCGGCCCCGGCAGCCCGGCGATGCTGGAAGAGGACATGGTCATCTCGATCGATATCCCGCTGTTCAACGCCCCCTGGGGCGGCCTGCGGATCGAAGACGGATACGTCGTCACGGCCACGGGCGCCGAGCCGCTCGATCGGACGCTCCACGAGATCCAGAAGTAGCCGACCGTGCGGACGGGGTCGCCGGGCTGAGGTCGGCCTCGTGCCGGCGCTCGGCGGCGGGCCGCACCAGTCCCGATCCGAGCGTGGCGGCGGCCGCCGACACCCCGCGGATGGCGTGGTCCGCCGTCGGGAGCCGTCCGACGGTCACCGGGCGACCATAGGACAAGAATCCGGGGGTCACCGTGCGCTAACGGTCACCCGGTGACGATGTGAGCTAGTCGCCGGGCCAGGGACCGCGGGGCGGAGGGCGGCTGGGTCGGGGCGCCCCCACGCGACGAACGGGACGGTCGCCGTCGGGTGGTCAGGCCCCGCCCGCCCGTTCTTCGACGCAGTTGGTGGCTGGTACCCCCAAGGGGATTCGAACCCCTGATCTCCACCTTGAAAGGGTGGCGTCCTGGGCCTCTAGACGATGGGGGCCCGGCGCCCCGGAGTCTAGCAGGGGAGCGCGGCGACCCGATCCGCGGCGGGCCGCGGACGATCCGTCAGCCGCGGCGGGGCCGCGGGACGATCCGTCAGCCGCGCCAGAGGAGGGAGAGGATCGCGGCGGTCGCGAAGGCCCCGAAGGCCACGAGGATGGCGACGCCGCCGGCAAGGGCGGCGAGCACGGCGCGGCCGCCGGACCCGGATTGCCCGGAGCGCACGGCGCGGTACGCTCCGGCCACGGCCAGGATGATGAAGACGACCCCAAGGACCGCCGCGCCCGTCGCGAGGAGCGGGATCTGGGTCGCGTCGCGGACGGTCAGCGCGTAGACGAGATACCCGAGTGATCCCACGAGTGCGACGCCGATGAACGCGCGCGACGGGGTGATCCTGACCCGGCCGATGTGCGGCCCGGTGAGCGCGCGCGAGCCGTCGGCGCGGCGGGGCGTGACCTGGCTGCGCGGCTCACGGCCCTGGTCGTAGCGGCCGCTCACCGATGGTCGCGCACCGGGCGGCCCGAGGCACCGCGGCTTCCGCGGGACGCACCCTCCACCGGGCGATCGGTGGGTGACGGCCCCACGCCGCCGCGCGTGCGGTGGTATACGGCCACGTTGTGGCTGGCGCGGGGCCGCGGCAGGTCGTCCGCGACGAGCGCACCTCGACCGCCGAACGCCGCGCCGAGAAGCTCAAGAGCCTCGTCGCCGTCCGCGAACGTCCAGAACGTGTGGATGACGCGGATCCTGAAGCCGTGCGTGAGGAACCAGCCATCGCGGCGGCTCCAGGCCACGGTGTCGTCGGCGATCGCCGGCTCCATGCGGACGTGATCGTCGCGCCCGTAGTCGTGCACGACCAGCAGGCGACCTTCAGGGCGCAGGATCCGGTCGGACTCGGCCACCTGCCCGATGGGCGACGGCCCACGGAAGGCCGACCAGCACGTCACGACGACGTCGGCGCTCGCATCGGGGAGACCGGTCGCGTCGGCCGTGCCGGTTCGGACGTCCGTCACCCCGGCGACGTCCGCCGCGGCCGCACGCAGCGCATCGACGCGATCGGGCCGCTCGACGAGCGTCAGCCGAGCCCCGAGCGCGGCGAGCTGGCCCCCGCGCAATCCGCGATCGGCATCGAGCAGCACGACGTCGCGGCCCTCGATCGGCCCGAGCGCGGCCAGCCCGCGCGCGATCTTCCCGTCCGCGTCGAATGCCGCGAGGAGGCGCGCCGCCAGGGAGGCATCTGCGGGGAGGGCGAACGGGGCATCTGACACGGCCCTCCGAGTGTACCCGCGCTTGGGCCGGCGGCATGGCCCCGACGACGCGAGGCCGCGACTGCGCGGTCGCGGTGCCGTCCTGCGCGGATGCGGGCCCGGACCGGACGCGTGCCTGCCGTAGGTTCGCGGCACCGCCCAGGGACGCGTGCCTGCGGGGTCGCGGCGCCGCCCGGCCGTCAGCCGGCCGCGCGTGGGAGCCGCGCGGTCGCCCCGCCGTCAGGCCGTCGCGATGACGACGGCATCCCGGGGCGCGACCGCGAACGACAGCCGCGACCCCACATGCGTCGGCGGTCGCCCCGCGGCAGTGCCCCCGAGGCCCGGCCAGCGCTCCTCGACCATGGCGCGCCCGCCGAACTCGGGCACGTCGACGCTCACCTCGACGGGCTCCGTACCGGCATTGACCGCGACGATGACAGCGTCCCCGTCGAGGATCCGGGCGTGGACGTGGCAGCCGCCGGTCGCCGCGAGCGTCCGGTGCGTCCCGTGCCGGAGCGCAGGCCGGGCGTGCCGGAGACGGATCGCGCCGCGTACGAACACGAGGATGTCCTCGTCCCACGCTGATCGGGCGGCCGGGAAGGCGCGGCGGCAGTCGGGATCCGGGCCGCCCTCCATCCCGATCTCGTCCCCGTAGTAGACGCAGGGAGCGCCGGTCACGGACATCTGGAGGAGCGTGCCCAGCCGGAGCGACGCGCGGTCGCCGCCGGCGATCGTGAGGAAGCGCGGCGTGTCGTGGCTCGAGAGGAGGTTGAGCTGGACCGCCGTCACGTCGGGGTCGTACGCATGGAGCAGCTCATCGAGCCGCGCCGCGAACGCCGCCGCGTCGATCGGCCGGACGTTCTCCCGGTACTCGTGGTGGAAGTCGAGGATCCCGTGATCGATGTGCGACCCGGCCACGAAACCGAGGATCGCCTCCGTCAGCGGGTAGTCCATGAGCGCATCGAACCGGTCGCCGGCCACCCACTCCGGTGCGACCCGCCAGATCTCGCCGACGATGTAGGCCTCCGGGTTCACCGCCCGGACGCGGCGCCGGAACTCGCGCCAGAAGGGCGGGTCGGCGATCTCCTGCGGGACGTCGAGGCGCCAGCCATCGATGCCGGCCCGGAGCCAGTGCTCGGCCGCGGTGAACAGCATCTCGCGGACGTG
>CAIYQJ010000064.1 GCA_903928275.1 uncultured Chloroflexota bacterium | reverse complement strand
CGGGTGGCCTTGCCCTGCATGGGCCCCAGCGCGAACCGGTCCGCGAGGACACGTGCCGCGGCGCCGTAGATGGGGATGACGCGGAGGATCTCGCCGTTGATCTCGGTGGTGGCGCCGCCGAGGAACGGGATCGTCGCGATCGTCAGGAGAAGGCCGTACCACGGCTGGAACACGCCGAGTGCGAGGCCGGTGATGATCCACGCGGGGATCGCCAGGCCCGCGACCGCTGGGACGTGCGCGAGCAGCCAGAACGCCGCCGCGAGGCCGGTCAGCCCGAGGCCCCAGTAGGAGACGAGGCGCTCGATCCCGGTGACCGGAGCCGCGGGCGCGGCCTGTGCCTGCCTCGCCCGCTTCGTCGACCTCGAAGGTCCCGCGGGGTTTGCCGATCCCGTCGGTGCCGCCGATCCCGTCGGTGCTGCCGACCCCGAGGGCCCTGCCGACCCCGTCGGCGCCGTCGACCCTGCCTGCGCCGTGGGCCGACCACCTGCCGGTCGCTTCGCGCGGCTTGCCTTGCCCATCGGGCGCTGCCCCTCTCACCGGTGTCATCGGAGCGCCCGATGGCCACCCCGGCTCACGAACCGAGAGCATACCGGCACGGGGGCGGGACCGCTCCGATCGGCGGCGGAACGGCCGCTCGGCCCGCGTCGCGGCGATCGGCGGCAGGACGGTCGCTCGTCGGCGGAACAGCCGCTCCGATGGACGGCGGAACGGCCGCTCGTCGGCGCGGTCCGGGTCGGGAGCCGGGGCGGGCCGGCCCTCACCCGATCGAGTGCACCACGTGCCGGTCCGCCTGCGATCCAGCGCGCATCGCCACGAGAGCTGCCGCCATCGCCGCCAGGCTCGCGGTGACGGCGCCGCACACCATCGCCGCGCGGGTGCGGTCGAACGCGTCGGGCCCCGCGACGATCGCGGCGATGCCGGCGACGGCGACGCCTGCGCACCATGCCGCCGCCGCGAGCCGACCACGCCCGAATGCGATCGCGACCGAGGCGGCGGCCGTCGCGAACAGCCAGCAGGCGGCAGAGATCGCGACCGCCCAGAGCGATCGGTCGGGGAGGGCGAACCCCTGGCCCAGTGCCGAGGCGAGCGATCCGCCACCGGCCACGACGATGGTCGCGGCGACGATGAGCCCCCCGACGGCGGCGATCGCGACGAGCCCGGTGGCGACCTGCCGCGCGTCTGCGACCTCCCCACGCGAGAGCGCGGAGGCGATCCGCGGGACCGCGATCGCCACGAGAGGCGAGAGGAGGAAGAGCGGCAGGCGGGCGAGCGCGAGTGCCGCGACGAACGAACCGACCTGGGCATCCGGAGTGCGCGCCAGGAACGGGAGGAGCACGGCCCCGAGGTAGATCAGCGCCGCGGCTGCGGCCGCCGCGACGACGAGTGGGGCGATCGAGCCCGCGAGGCGCCGTACGCCGCCGGAGGAGTCGGCGGCCGCGGCGAAGCCCCGTATCCGCGCGAGCGGGACCGCCGGCGCGGCGAGGGCGACCCACGGGCTCACCGCGAGCGCAAGCGCGAATGCCTGGGGGCTCGGCGCGACGGCTGCGGCGACGACGGCGAGCCCGATTCGCGTTCCCCCGTCCGCCAGGAGGTAGCCGCCCCAGCCGACGAGTCGACCCGCGCCGG
>CAIYQJ010000063.1 GCA_903928275.1 uncultured Chloroflexota bacterium | reverse complement strand
GCGGGCGCTGCGACATGCGCGCCGTGAGGAGGCGCATCGGCGGCCGCGGCCGCGTAGACCGCCAGCGTCGCGGCGGCCACGGCCTCCGCGCCGGACCGTGCGACGACGCGCGCGCGCATCGCGCCCCGGTCGAACGACGCGCGGCGATCGAGTGCCCGGAGGATCGCGTCTGCGAGGTCGGCGGGCTCGTGGGACGCCGCGATCTCCCCGCAGACCCCGTCGGTCCCGACGATCGCCTCGACGCCCGACGGGGTCGCAACGACGGGCAGCCCCACCGCCAGCGCCTCGGCGGCGACCATCCCGAACGTCTCGAACGGGCTGGGGTGGACGAAGAGCGTCGCACGCCGCATCGCCCGCGCCACACCCGGCCGGTCCACCGGCGGGTCGAACGCCACCGCGTCCTCCACCCGGAGCTCCGCCGCGAGCGCGTGCCACCGGGTCTCGTCGTCGGCGGTCGGTGCCTTCCCGATCATCCGGAGTCGGGCGTCCGGTCGCGCGGCGCGCACGAGCGCGAACGCGCGAAGGAGCGTGGCCGTGCCCTTCGTGTCCTTCCGCGCCCCGACCCAGAGGAGCTCGATCCCCGCGGCCGCGCCGGAGGCCGACGGTTCGCCGGTCTCCGCGAAGACGTCGAGCGGCACCACGTTGGGGACGACCGCCACGGAGCCCGGCGCGAGCGACAGTCGTGCCTCGAGCATCCGGGCGAGGTGGTCGCTCACGGCGACGAGGCGCCTTCCGGGCACGGTGAGCTCCCCCACCATCGCGGCGGCTACGGGATCCTCGAGCTGCTCCCGGATGAGCGACGCGTGCTCGGTGACGACGAGCGGCAGGCCCAGCGCGTCCGCGAGTCCCGCGGCGGCAAGCCCGTCCGGGAGTGCCGTGTGAGCGTGGACGACGTCGAACGGGGCCCGGGCGGCGAGCGTGCGCCCGAACGCGAGGAGGACGTCCGCGTGGGCGGCCACCTCGTCGGCGATCGATCGTTCACCCGAGTCGAGCACGACGGGCAGCCGTGCGACCGCCACCCCCGGCGCGCCCCAGCTGCGCGGCGTGTTCAGCACGTCCGGGCGTGCCACCGCCTC
This sequence comes from uncultured Chloroflexota bacterium, assembly GCA_903928275.1. Taxonomy (GTDB): domain Bacteria; phylum Chloroflexota; class Limnocylindria; order Limnocylindrales; family CSP1-4; genus CAIYQJ01. Next base: position 1,902 of record CAIYQJ010000063.1, on the reverse strand, counting down.
CCGCCACGCGTCGCGCGCGACACGTGCGCGTTCCGGACGCGTCGCGGCCTCGCCGCGGACGAGGGCCGGCTCGAAGGAGGCGACCACCACGTCCTCGCCCGCGTCCGTGAGCGCCCGCGTGAGGTCGGCGACATACGCGCCGCGCGCCGCATCGTCGTGGGCCGGGTACCACCTGGCGACGATGAGGACGCGGCGGGTCGTCAGCGCGTTCCCCACTGGAACGCCTGCTTCACCATCCGGAGGTAGACGAAGGTCTCGGTGTCCCGGACCCCGGGGACGCGCCGGATCTTCTCGGTGAGGAATCGCAGCAGGGCCTCGGTGTCCTCGCAGACCGTCTCCACGAGCAGGTCGTACTCCCCCGCCGTGATGACGACGTAGCTCACCTCCGGGAACAGGGCGATCTCGTCGGCGATGTCGATGAGGCGATCTCCGTCGCATCGGATCGCGACCATCGCCATCTGGCGGAAGCCGAGCTTCAACGGGTCGGTCACGCCGACGACCTGGAGGATGCCGCGCTTCGTCATGCGGTTCACGCGCGCGCGCACCGCGGCCTCCGAGACGCCGAGCTCGGCGGCGATGCTCGTGAACGACCGTCGGCCGTCCGCCTGAAGGTGCTCGATGATCCGCTTGTCGAGCGGCGAGACCTCCTCTGCCGAGCGCCCCGCGCCCGCCCCTCCGTTCCGCGCCATCGGACTCCCTTCCCTGCCGCCGACGGGCGTCGCTCCACCGCGTCCGGCGCCGCGAGCCTATCAGGGCATCGGCAGCCCCGCCACGCGCCGCGTCCCGGGCTGCGGCGCGGCACCGACGACGGCCGCTGGCCGCTCGCCGCGGGTGGCCGTCGGCCGGGCACCGCCCCGGGGACCCGGCCCGTCTCACCCATTGCCCGGGGCGCTGGTATCCACTCCGGCGTCGTGTCACGCGCGCATCGCGGTGCGTCCCTGCGCTCGCCCGCCGCGCCCGCGGCACCACCGATCGTCCGGGCCGATGTGCGGCGTCGCGTGCCGGACTCACCCGCCTTCCGGCATCTGGCCGCGCCGGATACCAGCGTGCGGGGCGATCAGTGGTGCCGGAGGACCCCGGCTCCCGGCTTGGCCGGGCGTCCGCCCCGATCCCACTCGGCCCCGCGGGCCGCGCGGGCCGCGCGGGCCGCGCGGTGTAGCATCCCGCGCATGCCCGGCTTCTCCACCCGTGCGATCCGTGCCGCGTCCCGCGTCCGACCGGTCGCGCAGCGTCCGACATCGGTCCCGATCTACCAGACCGCCACGTTCTCGGCGGACTCCGTCGCCGAGCTGGCCGAGGCCGTCTCGGAGCGGCCCGACGGGTACGTCGGCTACGCGTACAGCCGCCTCGGCAACCCCACCGTCGATGCTCTCGGGGACGCCGTGGCCGAGCTCGAGGGCGCCGAGGCCGGATTCGCGCTCGCCTCGGGCATGGCCGCGATCCACGCCGCGATCGTGTCGCTCGCCGGCGTCGGCGATCGCATCGTGGCCACGCGCGCCGTCTATGGCAGCACGCAGAGCCTGCTCATGCGCGTGCTCGGCCGGCTCGGGATCCGCACCGATTTCGTCGACGCCACGGACCTCGATGCCGTCGAGCGGGCACTGGCCTCCGAGCCGACCCGGGTCCTCTACCTAGAGACGATCAGCAACCCCACGATCGTCGTGGTCGACATCGAGGCGCTCTGCGCCATCGCGCGACGCCACGACACGGCCGTCGTGGTCGACTCCACGTTCGCGTCGCCGTACCTCGTCCGGCCGCTCGAGCTCGGCGCGGACCTCGTGGTCCACTCGGCGACGAAGTACCTCTCCGGCCACGGCGACGTCGTCGCCGGCGTGGTCGTCGGCGACCGCGACCGCGTCCACGCCGTGCGGAGGCTGCAGGTCGACACCGGCGCGACGCTCG
>CAIYQJ010000062.1 GCA_903928275.1 uncultured Chloroflexota bacterium | reverse complement strand
TCGCGGACGACGCACTCGCCGGCTCGTGCGCGCGCTCCACGGCGAAGGTCCTCGCCGCGGCCCTCGCCACGCTCGAGTTCGACCTCGTCCTCGCCGGGGCCGACACCTCCGACGGAGGTGGGGGGGTCGTGGCGGCGTCCGTCGCGATGCTGAGCGGCCTGCCGTACCTCTCCTGCGCCGGACGCGTCGACCTCGTCGACGCAGGCGCCCGGATCCAGCGACTGGAGGCGGGCGGGTACGCCGTGCTCGAGGCTTCTCTGCCCGCGCTCGTCGTCGTGACACAGATGGTCGGCGAGCCGCGCTACGCGACCCTGAAGGGGATCATGGCCGCGCGCTCGCGGGAGATCCGGACGATCGACCTCGCGGCCATCGGGCTCGCCGGTGCGCCCGTGGGCGGCGCCGCGGCCACATCCCGCGTGCTGGCGGCCCGCCCGGCAGCGGAGCGCGGGGCGACGCGCGTCGTCCGTGGGACCCCCGATGAGGCGGCGCGCGCGATCGCGGACCTGCTCGACGACCGGAGGCTCCTGTGACCGCAGGCGCGATCTGGGCGATCGGGGAGGTGGTCGACGGCAGGGCCACACGGCTCTCGACCGAGGTCGCGACTGTCGCCCGCTCGCTCGCCGCGGCGTCCGGACGGCAGGCGGTGGCGGTCGTCGTGGGTGCGGATCCCGGTCGGGCCGCGGCGGACCTCGCCGCGTTCGTGCCACGGGTCGTGGCGATCGCCGCGCCGCTCGCGACCGAGCGCCCGACCGCAGCTGTCGCGGCCCCACGGATCGCGGCGCTCGCCCGGTCCGAGGACCCCGACTACCTGGTGATCGGGGCGACTCCCGACGGACGCGACCTCGCAGGACTCCTCGCGGCGCTGCTCGACCTCGGCGTCCTGGCGAATGCCATCGATGTCGCATGGGATCCCGCGGTGGGCCCCACGGTGGAGTCCAGCATCCTCGGGGGCCGCGTGCTCACCACGAGCGCGTTCACCGCGGGGCGCGGGATCATCCTGGTCGGGCCGAACGTGATCGCCGCCGTGGCCGCAGGATCGAGCGGATCGGTCGACGAACCGGTCGTCGACGTCGGGACGGAGGCGCCTGCCGTGCGCATCGTGGAGTGGGTCGCAGCCGAGGCCGTGGCCGCCGCGATCGAGGAGGCGCGCATCGTGGTGGCCGGCGGTCGCGGCGTCGGAGGGCCCGAGGGATTCCGCGTCGTGGAGGAGCTCGCCGAGGTCCTCGGGGGCGCCGTCGGGGCCACGCGGGCGGCGGTCGACGCAGGCTGGATCCCGTACGCCCAGCAGATCGGGCAGACCGGCAGGACTGTGCGGCCGGCCCTGTACGTCGCGCTCGGCATCTCCGGGGCGATCCAGCACAAGGTGGGCATGCGGTCGTCGGGAACGATCGTCGCGGTGAACCGCGACCCGGATGCCCCGCTCGCCGAGTACGCGGACCTCTTCGTCGTCGGCGACCTGTTCGCGGTCGGGCCGGCGCTGGCGGCCGAGATCCGCTCGCGTCGGGCCTGACGGGGCTCGACGGTGGACGCGGTCCGTGTCGCGGCACTGCTCGGCTTCGTCGCGCTCGCGGGTCTCGTCGTCTACGTGCTCCTGCGGAGCCGGACCGTGGGGCGAGAGAGCCGGGACTCCGCTGCCTTCCGCGACGCGGTCGCCGCGCTCTACCCGTCCGTCGACGCGACGCTGGCGGCAGCGCTCTCCGTCGTCGACGAGGTCCGCCGCCACCGCCTCGGCGCTGCGGAGGCCCTCCCGTCCGTGGACCACTACCTCGAGACCGTCGAGGGCTGGGCCGCCGAGGCCGCCGCACTGGTCGCGACGCCGGCGGAGGCCGCCCTTCGTGCGCGGCTCGTGGCGGACCTCGGCCGCGCGGAGCGCGCGCTCGAGAGGATCCTTCACGGCGCGCGGACTCTCGCGGACGCCACCGCGCGGATCGGCGACCTCGAGGGGCAGACGCTCGTGAAGCGCGGCTACCTCGAGCTCCAGCACGCCCGCGTCGCTTTCGCCGCGGACGCGGCGGCGGCCTCCGCGGTGCCCGCCGAGCCGGAGCGGGGCGTGTGACACCACATATGGTGGTATCGTCGGCCGCGACCGCGAGATGTGGTGGTCCGGGGCGGGTGCGGGGTTGCGGATGCGCTGTCCACGGTGCGGTGAGCGGGAGACGCGGGTCGTCGATTCCCGCGACCTCGAGGACCAGGCCACGATCCGCCGTCGCCGGGAGTGCGCGGAGTGCGGCGCGCGGTTCACCACCTACGAGCGGATCGAGGCCGCCCGCCTCATCGTGCTGAAGCGCGACGGACGGCGCGAGGAGTTCGACCGTGACAAGCTCGTCGGCGGCCTGCGGAAAGCCCTCACGCGTCGCCCGGTGGCCGACGACGCGGCGGACCTCGCCGTGGACGGGATCGAGGCCGAGCTCCGCGGCGCGGGCGTGAGCGAGGTGCCCTCGTCCCGGATCGGCGAGCTCGCGATGGATCGCCTCGGCGGCATCGACCAGATCGCCTACATCCGGTTCGCGAGCGTCTACCAGAGCTTCGAGGACCTCGCGGCGCTGAAGCGCGAGGTGGACCTGCTGTTCGACGCGCGCGACGGGACCCGGCCATGAGCGTCCTCGCCGATCGCGACATCAGGGCGCGGATCGAGGCGGGCTCCATCGTCATCGAGCCCTACGACCGCGAGGACCTGCAGCCGTCGTCCGTCGACCTCCACCTCGATCGGACCTTCCGCGTCTTCCGCAACAACCGGTACCCATACATCGACCCCCGCCAGGCGCAGCCGGACATCACGGAGATGGTGACCGTCCGCGAGGACGAGGCGTTCATCCTCCACCCGGGCGAGTTCGTCCTCGGCCAGACGCTCGAGTGGGTGGAGCTGCCGGACGACCTCGTGGCCCGACTGGAGGGCAAGAGCTCCCTTGGACGGCTCGGCCTCCTCATCCACTCGACGGCCGGGTACGTCGACCCCGGGTGGCGCGGCAACCTCACGCTCGAGCTGTCGGATGTCTCGAACCTGCCGATCGCGCTGTATCCGGGCATGCGGATCGGCCAGATCAGCTTCCTCGAGATGACCGGGCCCGTCGAGCGACCGTACGGGTCGGCCGGGCTCGGGTCCAAATACCAGGGCCAATCGGAGCCCACGGAATCCGCCTTCCATCGCGACTTCGACAAGACGCGGCTGGGTCCGGGAGGCGGTCACCCGGCATGACCGCGGGCAGGTGCGCCCCGTGCCGATGAACGACGCAGTCGACGCGGCGATCGACCTCGGCGGCGGGGTGCGGGTCGCGCTCGTGCGCGCGGGCTCGTTCCGGTCGGATGCCGGCGCCCTGCTCGGCCCGGCCCCCTGGATCCTCTGGCGCGGCCTCGTCGCCGACGAGATGGACGAGGATCGGCGGCTCCTCCAGGCGCTCAACTGCCTCCTCGTCGAGACGCCGGCCGGGCGCGTGCTCGTGGAGACCGGGATCGGCGAACGGATCTCGGAGAAGGTCCGGTCGATGCGCGCGGTGCAGGGCGACGCGATCCTGCCGGCGCTGCGACGGGCAGGAATGGACCCGGCGACCGTGGACGTCGTGGCGCTCAGCCACCTGCATTTCGACCATGCCGGCGGCCTCCTCGACGCGGGCGGGCGCCGGGCCTTCCCACGGGCGACGATCGTGGCGCAGCGGGCCGAATGGGAGGTCGCGCTCGACGACAACCCGCGGAACATGGCCGGGTACGACCAGCCGGAGCTCCGCCTCGTCCGCGACTGGGCCGCGGAAGGCGCTGCAGACGGCGAGCGCGAGGTGCTGCCCGGGGTCAGCGTGGTCCCCACGGGCGGGCACACCGGCGGCCACCAGGCGGTGCTCGTACGGGGGCCGCGCGGGACGGTCGCGTTCTTCGGCGACCTCGCGATGCGGCCCTGGAGCGCCAACCCGCGCTGGGTGACCGCGTTCGACGACTTCCCGCTCGACTCCGTCGTCGTGAAGGCGTCGCTCTTCGCGCGTGCCGCCGACGAGGGCTGGACGGTCGTCCTGTCGCACGAGATGGCGCGGCCGATCGGCCGCCTCGTCCGCGACCGGGACCGCTTCGCATGGGCGGACCGCTCGGCCTAGGGGGTCGCGAGCAGCGGCTCGACGAGAGCGGCCGCGGTGGCGGCGTCCACGGGACCCTGGACCACGGCGCGGATGACGCCGTCGCGGTCGAGGATGAACTGGGTGGGGAGCCCGTAGACGCGCCACGCGCGGAAGACGGCCCCGCTCAGGTCCGCGATGACCGGGTAGGGGAGCGCGTACGTGGCCACGTACCGCCGGACGTCGTCCGCGGTGCTCTCCTGCACGCTCACCGCGACGACCTCGAGCCCGCGGCCACGATCGCGCTCGTACAGGTCGCGGAGGACCGGGGTCTCGGCCTGGCACGGCGGGCACCACGACGCCCAGAAGTCGACCCAGACGACCTTCCCCCGGAGGCCCGCCAGGGTGATGGCGCGCCCGTCGAGGGTCGTCGCGGGGATCGTCGAGCCGGACGGCCCCACGCCGGACAGCTCCGGAGGTCGCTGGCCCACGGCGAGGCCCTCGACGGCGTCCCCGATCGCGTACTGCGTGGGGCGCGCGTCCGGCGGCGCCACGGACGGTGCAGGCGCCGCGATCGGTGCGGTCGCGGCGAGCAGCGCGACCGCAGTGCCGGCGACGATGAGCGCGGCGGCCCCGAGCTGGCGCGCAGTGAACGGGCCGACGAGGCCGCGGCGAGCCGGATCGCGACCGCCGTCGCGCGGGGCGGGCGGAGGGCCCTCAGCGGCGTCTGCGCTCATCCGGCGCTGAAGAAGGGCGTGAACCGCGAGAGGTAGCTGAACCAGTCGAAGAGCATCGCGACGCCGATGGCCACCACGAGCATCCCGCCGACGAACGACACGAGCCGACCGTGTCGGACGAGGGGGCGGACGATCCGGGGGGCGCGGTCGTACACGAGCCCGAGCGCGATGAAGGGCATCCCCAGCCCCGCCGTGTAGGCGAGGAGGAGGAGCGCGCCCTCGAGCGCTCGACCGCTCGTGGCCGCCATGGTCAGCACGCCGCCGAGAATGACGCCGATGCACGGCGTCCAGCCGATCGCGAAGACGACCCCGAGGCCGAACGAGGCGAGCCACCCACCCTTCGAGGCGACCAGGCTCCCCCCGAGCCGATGCCCCACGCCGCCCGTCCCACCGGGGCCCACGAGCGCCATCGTGCCCTGGCGCGACGCGAGCGACGCCGACGCGCCGGCGTCGAGCGGCCGCCACGTCCGCTCGAGGACGCCGACTCGCAGGACGCCGGCCAGGCTCAGGCCCATGACGATGAGGGTCACGCCGCCGATCCGCCGCAGCAGCGGCAGGTAGTCCGCGAGGGGCCCGCCGATGAACGTGGCCGTCAAGCCGAGAAGCGTGAACACGAGGCCGAACCCGACCACGTAGGCGATCGCGTGGCGGACGGCGAGCCATCGGGACGGGTCGCCGGCGGCGCGACCCTGGACGGCGACGACCGTGAGCTGGCCGAGGTATGCGGGCACGAGCGGCAGGACACACGGAGACAGGAAGCTGATCACGCCCGCCGTGAAGGCGACGAGGAGCGTCAGGTCGGAGGTCATCCGCGGGGAGAGCCGGGCGGAGAGGCAGCGGCCACGGCGTCGGCGGTCCGCTGCGTCCCGAGCGCGCCGTCGAGGAACGCGCGGATCCCGGCGGGGCTCGTCGCGAGCTCGAGCCGCGCGTCGCCGACCTCGAGCACCGGGATCGACTCCATGTAGGCTCGGAGCAGGCGGCCGTCCCCGTGGATGTCACGGTGGGTCAGCGGCGGCGCCTCGAGGCCGTCCGAGCGTCGCGCCGCGAGATGCGCGACGACGACCTCGCTTGCGGCCTGGCAGAGGTGGCACCCGGGCGCCCCGTACAGGACGACGGCGAAGGGGGTGCGAGACAGTTCCGACATTGCGGCATTCTAGACCCGGCCCGCCGCGGCCCTCGGTCGCCGCGGTCCCGGACGGCCGGCTCGACCGGGGCACCCTCCTCCGCGCCTCGGGCTGGTACGATCGACGCGAGCCCACGTAGCTCAGCGGACAGAGCGCCGCCGTCCTAAGGCGGGCGTCGCAGGTTCGATTCCTGCCGTGGGCGCCACTCCTCGCGCGGCCGGCCGACGACAACGATCGTCGGAGCCGGTCGACCCGGGCCGATTCCGCCGCGCACCTATACTCGCGCAATGCTCCCCTCCAGCGCGCCGCCAGAGCCGATCAACGGCCCTGCGATCGGTCGAGGACGCCTGGCGGCCGTCGCGATCGCGGGCCTCGTGATGGTCGCGCTCGTGGCGGGGCCCACGCTGACCGACATCTCGGCCGCCCTTCGTGTCGCGCGCGTCTCGACGCCGCTCCTCGCGCCTGCGTCGTCGCCCGACGAGGTCACGGTCGCCCTGTCCACGCCGGCGACGCTCGACCCGGCCGCTGCCGGGGACGCCGCGAGCGCAGCCGTCATCGCCCAGGTGTTCGAGAGCCTGACGACCGTCGATGCGAACCTCGTGGTGCGTCCCGCGCTCGCGGAATCGTGGGCCTTCCGGGACGGCGGCAAGACCGTCGTGTTCACCCTCCGGGACGGCCTGACCTTCTCCGACGGGACGCCGCTCACCGCGGCGGACGTGAAGCGCAGCTGGCTGCGCGTCATCGACCCGAAGACTCCGTCCCCGCTGGCCTCGCTCCTCGACGACGTCGTCGGCGCGGCCGACCTGGCGCACGGTCGCGGTACGGCCGACGCGGTGGGGATCGAAGCCGACGGGAACACGCTCACGGTGCACATGACACGGCCGGCGACGGACTTCGCCGCCGTCGTCGCGAGCCCGACGCTCGCCGTCGTCCCGCCGGGCCTGCGGACGATCCCGGCGCCCCTCGTCCCAGGCACGAACTTCGTCGCGAGCGGGGGGTACGTGCCCACGTCCGCCACCGCGTCCGGGATCGAGCTCACCGCCAATGACCGCTACTGGGCCGGCCGGCCGGCGATCCGCGACGTCCACGTCCGAACGACACTCGACGGCGCGAGCCCCGTGCAGGCGTTCCAGGACGGCAAGGTGGACCTCACCTCCGTGGCGCCCTACGACGCGTCCTGGATCGCCTATGACGGCAGCCTGGGGCCCGACCTCCGCAAGGGCACGTCCCTGTCGCTCGAGTACTTCGGGTTCGACACGCGGAAGCCGCCGTTCGACGACGCCCGCGTCCGGAAGGCGTTCGCGTCGGCCATCGACTGGAACCGGCTCGTGAAGCTCGGGACGGACGGCTCGGAGGAGCCCGCCACGAGCATGGTGCCCCCGGCGGTGCCCGGCAGGTCGAGCCAGGACTTCGTGCCCGCGTTCGACCCGACGGCGGCCAGGGAGCTCATGGCGCAGGCGGGCTATCCGGGAGGACGGGGGTTTCCCGCGATCACGCTCGTGACCGCCGGCAACGCGTACGCGGCCGCGATCGCTGCGCAGCTCAAGGAGAACCTCGGCGTCACGATCGCCACCGAGAGCATGGACTTCACGCAGTACTTCGACCGGCTCCAGGCCGACCCGTTCGCCTTCTGGGCGGTCGACTGGATCGCCGACTACCCCGCGCGCACCGCCACGCTCCGCCTGCTGCTCGGCTCCGGCCAGACGAACAACTACGGCCGCTGGAGCTCGCCCGCGTTCGACGCGGCGTTGTCGGAAGGAAGCTCCGCCACGGACCCGGCGGTCGCCGCCGCCGCGTTCGACCGCGCGGAGGGGATCGTGCGCGATGAGGCGCCGGTCGTGCCATTCTCCTACTCGACGAGCTGGTGGCTGTCGCGCGACGGCCTCCTCGGGGCCGGGGAGAACGGCCTCGGCTTCATCCGTCTCGCGGGCCTCGACTGGGCGAGACCATGAGACGCGCGCCTGCCGTGGCGGCGTGGGTCGTCCTCGCGCTCGTCGCGGGATCGATGGCGCTCGCGGCGCCGGGGACCGCGCTCGCCGCAGGAACCACCTGGGGCACTCCCGAGGCGAAGTCCACCTACGGTCAGCTCATCGAGTTCCAGCAGCCCGCCACGCTGCCCGCCGGGACGTCCCGCGTGGAGATCCTGCTCGACTTCCCCGGTGCGGACGGCCCGTTCGTCGCCGACGTCGGGGTCGGTGCCACCGGCACGCCCACGACCCTCGCCTTCAACTACGACACGACGACCTCTCACCTCTACCCCAACACCCACGTCGGCGCCCGCTGGCGCGTCACGCTCGCGGACGGGACGACCGAGGTCGGACCGCAGGTCTCGACGACATACGCCGACACGGGCTTCCCCTGGAAGACGAAGACCGGCAAGACGGTCCGGATCCACTGGTACCAGGGGGACGAGGCGTTCGCGGATCGGGCGCTCGCGATCGGCGAGGCGGGGATCGAGAAGGCGTCGAAGCTCCTCGGCGTCACGGAGACCGAGCCGGTCGACTTCTTCGTCTACGCGTCCCAGGCCGCGTTCTACGCCGCGGCGGGGCCGGGGACGCGGGAGAACGTCGGCGGCTTCGCGCTCCCCGAGATCCGCACGCTGTTCGCGCTCATCCTGCCGGACGAGATCGACGCATCGTGGGTCGGCACGGTGATCCCGCACGAGCTCACGCACCTCGTCTTCGACACGGCCGTGCAGAACCCCTACCACTACCCGCCGCGCTGGCTCAACGAAGGCGTGGCCGTCTACCTGTCGGAGGGGTATGCGTCGTCGTACCGCAAGGACCTCAAGAGCGGGGTCGCCGACGGGCGGATCCTCCCGCTCGCAGCGCTCTCCGGCGAGTTCCCCACCGCAGCCGACCAGTTCTTCCTCGCCTACGCGGAGAGCGTCTCCGCGGTCTCGTACATCATCGACACGTACGGGCAGGACGCTCTCGTCAGGCTCATCCGCGCGTATGCGGCCGGGGTGTCGGATGACGACGCGTTCCGGACCGGGCTGGGCCTCCCGCTCGCCGACGTGGAGGCCGGCTGGCTGGCATCGATCGGCGCCCGGACCCCGACCGTGGCCGGGCCGGTCCCGGCTCCGGCGGGTCCCGTGCCCTCCGATTGGTCCGGGCCGGGCGGAGCGATCGCGCCGACCCCGGTGACCGGATCCGCCGAGCCGACCGCGTCGGGGGCCACCGCCGCGCCCGCGACCGCCGCGCCCGCGACCGCCGCCACGTCGCCGACCGGCGAGGGCGGCGCCACGGACCGGGGCGGCACCTCTCCCGGCGTCCTCCTGCTCGCGGTCGGGGCGTTCCTCGTGGCGGTCGCGCTCGGAGCCGTTCTCGCGGTGCGTTCGCGCCGCCCCCGGCCACCGGCTGCGCCGATGTGGCCCCCGCCGGCCGGACCAGACCCCGCGGCGCCGCCGGACTCGCCGGCGTACCCAGCACCCGAAGCGACTCCCGGACCCGCGGAGCCGGGTACTGACACTGCATCCCCGCCGCCGGACCCGGGGGCGGACGAGGAGCCGCAGGGATGACGCGCGCGGCCGCGCGACTCCGCCGCGTGTCGAGCTGGAGCGTGACTCTCGGGGTCGCCCTCCTGGCGCTCGGCTTCCTCATCGCAGCGCAGGCTCGCACGGAGGTGCCCAGGGTCCGGTACACGTCCCTGGAGCGCGTGCCCCTCGTCGACACCGCGTCGCAGCTGAAGGCGCAGCAGGCCGACCTGCAGGCGCGGATCCTCGACCTGCGCGACCGGATCCGTGCCAGCGAGGCAGCAACCCAGGGAAGCGGCACCACGGCGCGTGACCTCACGACGCAGCTGGACGCCGCACGGCTCGCGGGTGGCCTCGTCGGGCTCACGGGCCCGGGCCTCGTGATCCAGCTCGAGGACCCTGACGTCCCGACCCCGTCGGGAGGTGGGCCCACGGATCGGCGGGTGAGCGCCGGCGACCTCCGCGTCCTCGCCGAGCAGCTCGCGCTTGCCGGCGCGGACGCGATCGCGGTGAACACCGAGCGGATCGTCCCCCTGTCGGGATTCCTCGACATCGGCGAATCGATCCTCGTGAACTCCGCGTACCTCGTCCCGCCGTACCAGGTCGTGGCGATCGGACCCGCTGACATGTACGACCGGCTCACGAGCTCGAACGGCTTCCAGGAATGGATCCGGTCGCGGGTCCAGCCGTACGGCCTCCGCGTCCGGTACGCGGAGATCCCCGACGCGACCGTCCCCGCCTATGCGGGCACCGTACGCCTGCGCTACGCGCAACCGCTCGCCTCGCCGGTCCCCATGCCGCCGGGCTCGGTGGCGCCGTGAGCTTCGTCTTCGAGGATCGGCGCGCCCAGGTGTCGGTCGCGCTCGTGCTCGCGCTCCTCGGCTTCCTGCTCGTCGTCCAGCTGCGTTCCCAGGGCTCGGCGAACGGGCTCGAGGAGCTGACGTCACAGGATCTCACCCTCCTCGTCGCCAACCTGAACACGCGCAACGACCAGCTTCGGACCGAGGTCGGGGACCTGGAAGGGCAGCTGATCGTCGTGGACGCAGCCGCGGGCAACGGCGAGCGATCGGCGCAGCAGCTGCGTGCGGAGATCACGCGCGACCGCGCCTGGGCCGGGCTCGATGGCGCGGTCGGCCAGGGCGTGACGGTGACCCTCACCGGGCCGATCCCGGCATCCGCGGTCCAGGAGATCGTCAACGAGCTACGGAACGCCGGCGCCGAGGCACTCGCCGTCGACGGCGTGCGGGTCGTGAACGGGACGGTCGCGACCGGGGACGTCGGCGCTCTCTCGGTGGACGGCGTGTCGCTCGGCAACGACTTCAGCATCACGGCGATCGGCGACAAGGACGCTCTTGCCGGGACGCTCGTGCGACCTGGGGGCGTGGTGGCGTTCTTCGCGGCGAGGTACCCGGACGTGACCGTCGTCGTGACGCCGACGGAGCGGGTCGCGGTGCCCGGCACCGTGCGGACCCTCACGCCCGCTCACGGCACCCCGCACCTCTGATAGGCTGACCCGCCGGATGGATGCCTCGCGATCGGCAGGAGGATCAGTGCTGCGGCTGTCCACGGGCGACGTGATCCGCCTGCGCAAGCCCCACCCCTGCGGCGGGCGCGACTGGACCGTCGCGCGCGTCGGCGCGGACATCGGGCTCGTGTGCGTCGCGTGCGGCCGGCGGGTCCTCCTCGACCGCCGGGGCGTCGAGCGCAGGATCGTCGCGTTCGTCTCGCGCACCGCCGCTCCGGCCGCCGACGAGCGCGGCGCATGATCGCCGCGGAGGAGTCGCACCTGGCACCGGCAGCGCCGCCGTCGTCGTCGCCGCCGCCTTCGTCGCCTCCGGCGGAGGAAGGCAGCCCGCTCGCCGTCCTCCGGAATCGGCCGTTCCTGCTCCTCTGGCTGTCGCAGGTCGCGACCCAGGTCGGCGGGAACATGGTCCTCTACGGCCTCACCGTCCTCGTCTTCGAGGCGACCGGGTCGAGCTCGGCGGTCTCTTTCCTCCTTCTGACGTTCCTCGTCCCGGCCGTGATCTTCTCCGCGGTCGCCGGCGTCTTCGTCGATCGCGTGGACGGCCGGCACCTCCTCGTCATCACCAACGTCCTCCGGGCCGTGGCGTTCGGCGTGATGGTGCTCGTCGGCCGGAACATCGTCGCGATCTTCGTCCTGAACATCTCCGTGTCGATCGTCACGACCTTCTTCGCGCCGGCAGAGCTCGCCATGATCCCGAGGCTCGTGCCGCGCGCGCAGCTCGTCGCCGCCAACGGGCTGTTCACGCTGACGGCGAACGCCGCGTTCGCGGTCGGGTTCGCGCTCCTCGGGCCGCTCGTCGTGACGATCGCCGGGCCCGGCGCGCTCATCGTCGTCGTCGCCGTCTTCTACATGCTCGCGGCCGTGTTCTGCTTCACGCTCCCGTCCGCGGCCGCCCTCGCCGCCCGGGCCGCGGCCGAGACGCCGGAGGAGCTCGCCGAGCAGACGCGGGAGGCCCGCGAGGCCGCGGACGACCGCGCCGGTCGGAGCGCCCCCGAGATCCCCGGGATGGCGGTCGAGGCGGCAGCCGCCGCCGCGGGGGAGCGCGCAGCCGGCCGCGCGGAGGGCGCCGTGCGGCAGACGCTCGACGCCGCGAAGGAGACGATCTCGCAGCTGCAGGAGGGCGGCGCATACATCCGGACCCACCCGTCCGTGGGCTGGTCGCTCGTCTATCTCGGCATCGCCGCGTCGCTCATCGGCGTCCTCGGCGTGCTCGGTCCGAGCTTCGCGACGTCGAACCTCGGCCTCGACCCCAAGGACTTCGTCGTCATCGTGCTCCCGCTCGGCGGGGGCGTGGTCACCGGCGTCCTCTTCCTCAACAGCTACGCACGCTACTTCCCGCGGCGCAGGCTCATCGAGACGGGCCTCGTCTCGCTCGGCGTCCTGCTCCTCCTCCTCGCGCTCGCCGGTCCGATCGCCACCGCGATCCGCGACCTCCAGGCCCGGACGAGCCTCGCTCCGAGCATCAACGTGTCCCTGCTGTCCATCGTCGTCGTCATCGCGTTCCTCGCCGGGATCGCCTACGCGGTCGTGGCGATCCCATCCCAGACGCAGCTCCAGGAGGACATCGCGGAGGAGGTCCGCGGTCGCGTGTTCGGGGTCCTGAACATGCTCGTGTCGGTCGCGAGCTTCGTGCCGATCATCATCGTGGGGCCCATCAGCGACGCCGTCGGCTCTACGACGGTCATCGTCGTGTGCGGCCTGCTGATCGGGCTCTCCGGGGTCGTGTCGATCGTCGCACGCCGGGTGCCGCCCCGGGCCTCGCCGCCGACGTCGACCCCCACTGCAGCCGCCCCGGCCGACAGCCCGGGCGTCCTGTGACCGACCGCATGTCCGGGGCGGACAGCGCCTCCGGCGGCGCGCGACCCAGGGTCGCCGTCGTCTTCACCGGCGGCACGATCTCGATGACGACCGACCCGGTCGCTGGCGGCGCGCGGCCGGCGCTCGGTGGTGCGGAGCTCCTCGCGTCCGTTGGAGTGGGCGCGGCAGTCGAGATCGTCGCGCTCGACCTGGGCCGGACGCCCGCGAGCCACTTCTCCGTCCGCGATCTCGTCGGGAACGTGGCCGCCGCGCGCGATGCGCTCGCGTCCGATCCGGCGTTCGCCGGCGCGGTCGTGGTGCAGGGGACGGACACGATGGACGAGGCCGCCATCGCGTACGACCTCCTGTGGGACGACGAACGCCCGCTCCTGGTCACGGGCGCCATGCGGACCGCCGACGCAGCCGGCGCGGACGGGCCGGCCAACATCCGCGACGCCGTCACGGCCGCCTCGTCGCCGGCGCTGCGAGGGCAGGGCGCGCTCGTGTCGATCGCCGGCTGGGTCCACGCGGCCGATGCCGTCGTCAAGATGCACACGAGCGCCATCGACGCGTTCGCGAGCCCCGACGGCGGCCCGATCGCGGAGGTCGAGGGAGGGCGCGTCGCGCTCCTTCGGCGCCGGGTCGGCCGGCGGCGCGTAGACGCGCGCGCGGTCGGCGACATCCCGGCCGTCGGGTTGGTCGTGGCGGCGATCGGGCTGGATGGGGGCGGCATCGACGCGTCGGTCGCCGCCGGTGCCCGGGGGATCG
>CAIYQJ010000061.1 GCA_903928275.1 uncultured Chloroflexota bacterium | reverse complement strand
CGATCTCGAGCGCGGCGATCGCGACGACGCCGCCGCGAACGCCGCGGAGGCGGCTCCGGCGCGCCTGGACCGGTCGCGGATCAGTCCCCATCGTGTCGCTTGAAGATCACCGCCGCATTGTGACCGCCGAGGCCCACGTTGCACGAGAGCGCGTATCGGATGGGCGTCGCGCGACTGTCGCCGGTGAGGACGTTCAGTCCCGTCGCCGCGATCTCCGGGTCGATCTCGCGCGTGTTCGCGGTCGCCGGCACGACCTGGTGGTGGACGGAGAGGACCGTCGCGACGCCCTCGAAGGAGCCGCAGCCGCCCATCATGTGGCCGGTCATCGACTTCGTCGCGCTGACGAGGATGTCCGGCGTGTGGGCACCGAAGACGTCCCCGATGGCCTGGGCTTCCCGGAGGTCGCCGACCGGCGTGGACGTGCCGTGCGGGTTGATCATGTCGATCTCGTCGGCCGGCACGCCCTGCCGCTCGAGCGCCATGAGCATCGCCCGGCGCACGCCGTCGCCCCGCTCGATCGGCTGGATGATGTCCCATGCGTCCGCCGCCGAACCGTAGCCCACGACCTCCGCGTAGATCCGCGCCCCGCGCGCCCTGGCGAGCTCCAGGTCTTCGAGGATGAGGGCGCCGGCGCCCTCACCGAGGACGAACCCGTTGCGGGTCGCGTCGTACGGGCGGCTGATCGACTCGAGACCCTCGCCCTCGCGCGGCGTCCCCATCCCGCGCATGTTCGAGAAGCCGATGTAGGCCATGTCGCGGAGCGGCGTCTCCACCGACCCGGCGATCGCCGCGATGATGTCGCCGCGCTTGATCGCCTCGGCCGCCTCGCCGATGCAGTTCGTCCCGGTCGAGCAGGCGGTGACGACGGCCATGTTGTGGCCACGGACCCCCGTCTCGATCGCGATCTGGCCGGACGCAGTGTCGGGGAGCATGTTCGCGATGAAGAAGGGGCTGACCGCGCGCGGACCCTTCGTGTCCCGGACCACCATGTTCTCCATGAGGAGCTCCGGTCCGCCCACGCCGGAGCCGAAGATGACGCCGATGTCGTCCCGATTGACGTCGGTGACCTCGAGGCCGGAGTCCGCGAGCGCCTGCTTGGCGGCCGCGACGCCGATGACCACGTTGCGCGCGGTCCGGCGGACGGCCTTGAAGTCCATCCACGGCGTGGCGTCGAAGTCGATCTCCCCGGCCGCCTGGCAGTCGAGGTCGGACGGGTCCCATCGCGTGATCCGGCGCAGGCCCGAGCGACCCTGCAGGAGGCTCTCCCACGCGGTCGCAACGTCCTGGCCGACGGGGCTGATGACGCCGAGGCCGGTCACGGCGATCCGGCGGGTGTGATCGGGTCTGCGCACGAGCGTCTGTCTCCTCGGGGCTGGGCGATGCTGTCAGAGGTCGACGGCCGCGAGGCCGTCCGGGGAGCCGGGATCGTCGAGAGCGATGGCCGTGGCGTCCGGCGCGATCCGCCGGATGAGGCCGGTGAGGACCCTGCCGGGCCCCACTTCGATGAACGTGTCCACGCCCTCGGCGCGCATCCGTTCCACGATCGCGATCCAGTCCACGCCGCGCGTCAGGTGCTCCACGAGCTCGCCGCGCGCATCGTCCGCAGTGCGCAGGGGGTGCGCGTCGGCGTTCGCGAGGAGGGACGGGTGCGGGTCCGCGAACGCGACGGGGGCGAGCGCCCGCTCCATCCCGGCCGCGGCCTCCGCCATGAGCGTCGAGTGGGCGGCGACCGACACGGGCAGGACGATGGCGCGGCGCGCACCGGCGGCCTTCGCGGCCGCGGTCGCCGCGTCGACCGCGGCGCGCTCCCCGGAGATGACGACCTGCCCCGGGGAGTTGCGGTTGGCGACCGTGACGACGCCGGCGGCCGACCCGGCGGCGATCACGCCCGGGAACCGCGCATCGTCGAGGCCGATGATCGCGGCCATGGCCCCGTCGCGCCCGGAGCCCGATGCCTGCATGAGCTCCCCGCGGACGCGGACGAGGCGGACCGCGTCCGCCAGGGACAGCGCCCCGGTGGCGACGAGCGCGGAGTACTGGCCCATCGAGTGCCCCGCGACGTGCCGCGGCTCGATCGGTGCAAGGCCCCCGGCCGCGCGTCGCTCGCGGAGCGCGGCGAGATAGGCGATCGACGTGGCGACGAGCGCCGGCTGCGCGTTGCGGGTGAGGTCGAGCGTCTCGGCGGGTCCGTCCCACGCCAGGCGCGAGATCGACTCGCCGAGCGCCGCGTCCGCGGCCTCGAAGACGGATGCCGCCGCCGGGGAGGTCGCCGCGAGCGCGGCGCCCATGCCCACGGACTGCGATCCCTGCCCGGGAAAGACGAATGCGGTGACGGCCATCGGTGCTCCGTGGTCCCGCAGCCCGGAGGGCGGCGATCGGTGCAGCGTAGACCGCGACGCCCGCGATGTCCCCGGTCGCGTGCAGGCCTGCACGGATCGAGCGGCGGGGATACCCTGCGCGCATGGCCAGCCCGCCCGTACCGCGTCCGCACGCGTCCCGCCAGGCCCCTTCCGCTCGCCGGACCGCGCTGGCTCGGCATCCGGCCGAGGAGCTCATGGGCGAGGTCTCGGGAGCCGTGGAGAGCGCCGGGCGGCGCATCCAGAATCCCCGCGAGCTCTCCGGACGGATCGCCATGGGACGGGCTCTCTGGCGGGAGCTCGTCATCGGCTTCGCCGTCCAGCTCGGCGAGCTGCAGCTGGGCTTCACGCAGCTCGCGGCGCTCTACGTCCTCTCCGAGGCCGAGGCGCTCTCCGTCGCCGAGCTGGCGGCAGCCATCGGGCGATCGCCGTCGGCCACGAGCCGTCTTGTCAACGGCCTCGCCCACCGCTCGCTCGTCGAGCGCACGCGCGATGTGGCGGACCGTCGCCAGCGCAGCGTGGCGCTCACGCGGCGGGGGCGCCTGCTCGTCGCGGTCATCGACCGGGCCCGCGCGGCCCAGTTCCTCGGCATCGTCCGGCCCCTGCCACCGGCGGAGCGCGCGGTCGTCGCCATGGCGGTCGCCGCGCTCGCCACCAGAGCGGTCACGCGGCGAGGTAGGCTCATCAAGGCACCCGGGGGTGCCACGGGGGGCTGACGTCGCAGCGCGGCGACGGCCAGCAGGCGGGGCTCTGCCGGAGGGCGCACGTGCACTCGTTCATCGTCATCGGCCCGATCCTCCTCGTCGTCGCGGTCGCGATCGCCGTCATCGTGCCCCTGCTCGTCGGCCGCGTCCTGCCCGACCATCACCGCGAAGGCCTCCTCAAGTCGACGCTCGCGACCGGTGGGACCCTCGTCTCGCCGTTCATGCTCGTCCTCGGCTTCATGGTCGTCGTCCTCTGGGGTCAGCTCAACGACGCCCAGAAGGCGATCGAGCGCGAAGTCGTGGCGCTCGGGGACATCGCCGCACTCGTGGAGAACCTCCCGCCGTCGGTCGGGCAGCCGGTCCACGACGACGTCGTGGCCTATGCCGCGGCCGCAGCCGCCGAATGGCCGTCCCTGGGGGACGGGTACCCGTCGCCGGATGCCGCCCTCGCGTTCCACACCCTCCGCGACGCCGTGCTCGCCCTGCCGCGCCAGGCCGCCGACAGCGCCGATGCCACCTTCGGCGAAAAGGCCGTGGACCAGATGCTCGCCGCCCAGGGGTACCGGTCGGACCGGATCTCCGCGGCGACCCAGAACATCCAGGGAGTCCTGTGGGTCGTCCTCATCGTCGGGACGATCCTCTACCTCGCGTACGTCGCCGTCACGGACACCGGCCCGCTCCGGGGCAGGATGCTGATGATGTTCCTCGCGGTCGCCGTGGTCGCCCTCATCCTCATGCTCATCTCGATGCTGGACAACCCGTTCAGCGGCGACGTCCAGGCCGACCCCTCGGCGTTCACGGACCTGGTCACCACGCTGACGACCGGCCCGTGACGCAGCCGAGGCCCGCCGCGGGCCGGGCCGGCCTCCCGGCTGCAGGTCGGGCCTCCCGGCCGCGGCGTCAGCGGTAGATCATCGCCGAGGCGATGGCGAGGAACGTGAGGATGAGCGAGCCACCGACGATGACGGCGACCATCGCCACGAGCAGGCGCACGTAGGGTCGCTCGCGCGCGATCGTCGCCGGGAGCTCCGGATCTCCGCCTCCGGGGACGGGTCGCGCGTCGAGGCCGCGCGGCCGCTGCGACAGCGGGAGCTGGCGCGGGTCGCCGACCGGGAACCCGGGGAAGCCGCGCGCGGTCGGCTCGGGT
>CAIYQJ010000060.1 GCA_903928275.1 uncultured Chloroflexota bacterium | reverse complement strand
TCCAGCGCGGAGGGAGGCGGCCTGCTCGATGGACACGACGGGATCGCCACCATCACGACCTCGTCGTTCGTCACGAACCATGCGACCTCGGCGGGCGGCGGGATCTCCAACCGCGGGACCCTGAAGGTCACGGGCTCGAACATCGGCGGGAACGTCTCCGCGAACACCGGCGGGGGGTTCTCGAACTACCAGGGGACCGCCGCGATCGTGTCCTCCAAGGTGGGCAGCAACTCCGCGACGAGCGGCGGTGGCATCTCGAGCACGACGGGCCGGGTCTCCCTGGTGGCTGTGACCGTCAGCTCCAACGCGGCGACCGTCAATGGCGGCGGGATCGTGGTCGCCGCCAGCATGCTCAACGACCCGAGCGAGATGACCATCGACGGGTCGACGATCACCGGCAACACCGCGGCCCACGGCGGAGGCGTCGTGGACTGGGGGACGCTCACGTTCATCGGCGCGCCGACGACCGTGGGCTCGAACACCGCGACGGGCGACGGCGGCGGAGTCCTCTTCAACCCGGTCTCGGTCGTTCCCGGCTCCGTGACCGGCGGCTGCCCGACGAGTCTCGGCGGGAATGTCGTCTACACGCCTTCGAACACGCCGACCGACTACGTCGGCTTCGCGTGCACGACGCCGGTCCAGGAGGTCATGCCGGTCCCGCAGCTCGCGACGCGAGGCATCGAGGACTTCACGGGGTCCGATGGGAAGCCCTACACGCGCTACGAGCTGACCGTCACCAACTGGGCGGACTTCGGCGCGTACCTGTTCAAGCCGGCGCCGGACCTCGCTCCCTGTGGCACCAACACGAACGCCAGCCGGGCGTGGGTGGACATCTTCAACAACGTGACCAAGAGCCGCATCTACGGGTTCTGCGCCCTGACGACGCCCAAGGACCTGACGACGATCTGGTTCGCCCTGCCGCGCGGCACGCTCATGGTCACGCCGCGCGGCTCGGTGGCGCCGATCGTCTACATCACGATCACCGATCGCCGCACCGGCAAGGTCGTCACGTCCAACCCTGTCTCGTTCGCCCCGTAGCGCACAGGGTCCCGGTCCGTCCCCGGAGGGACCGGGACCCGCCTCGGTCGAGCCGAGGACGCGCCTGCAACCGGCACCGGCCTACCACGTCGTATCGAACGGGTTCTCGACGACCGCCGCGCTGCTCGCCGGCCGCCCGTCCTCACGCCGCCCGCTACGATGGGCGTGGCTCGGCGTCGCCACGGACGTCGATGTGCCGACTTCCCAAGGCAGGCACCCGATGACCATCGTCCTTGACGGCACGTCCCTCACCCCCGAGAAGCTCATCGCGATCGCTCGCGATGGCGAGCAGGTGGCGCTCGCGCCGGCCGCGCTCGACCGGATCCGCGCCAACCGCGCGATGCTCGAGGAGAAGATCGCCGCCCGCGAGACCATGTACGGCATCAACACGGGCATCGGCGAGTTCAGCGAGATCGTCCTCACCGACGAGCAGGTCGCGCAGTTCCAGCGCTACCTCGTGTACAACCACGCGGCGGGCATCGGCGAGCCGGCGCCGGTCGAGACGATCCGCGCCGCGATGACCGGCCGGATCAACGTCCACGCGCACGGCAACTCGGGCTGCCGCCCGGTCATCACGCAGACGCTCGTCGAGATGCTCAACCGCGGCGTCACGCCGGTGGTGTGCCAGAAGGGGTCGGTGGGCGCGTCGGGCGACCTCGCGCCGATGGCGCAGATCGCGCTCCTGCTCATGGGCGAGGGCGAGGCCTGGTACGCGGGCGAGCGACTGCCAGGCGCCGAGGCCCTGGGCCGGGCCGGCATCGTCCCGCCCGGCCTGGAGGCGCGCGACGGCCTCGCGACGATCAACGGCTCGAACGTCCTCACCGCGATGAGCGCGCTCCAGCTCCACGACATGGACCGCCTGCTGAGGCACGCCGAGATCGCGTGCGCGATGACGCTCGAGGCGCTGCTCGCCAACCTGAAGCCGTACGACACGCGGCTCCATGAGCTGCGCGGGTTCCCCGGCGCCGTCCGGTCCGCGCGGGCGATCATGGCCGTCCTCGCCGGCAGCGACCTGTACACGGGCACGCTGAAGACCAAGGTCCAGGACGCCTACTCGATGCGGTCGTCCCCGCAGGTCATCGGGGCCGCGCGCGATGCGCTCGGGTGGGCGCGGACGCAGGTGGAGATCGAGCTCAACGGCGTCGGCGACAACCCGATCTTCCTGACGGACGAGAAGCTCGCGCTGACCGGCGCGAACTTCCAGGGGACGCCGGTCGCGCTCCCGATGGACATGGCATCGATCGCGGTCACGACCGTCTGCGTCCTGTCAGAGCGCCGTCTGAACCGCCTGACGAATCCTGCACTCTCCGTGGGCCTGCCCGCGTTCCTGACGAAGGGCGCCGGCATGTACTCCGGGATGATGCTCAGCCAGTACACCGCCGACACCCTCATCGTGGAGCAGCGCATCCTCTCCGCCCCGGCGTCGATCCAGTCCATCCCGGCCGCCGCGGACCAGGAGGACTTCGTGTCGATGGGCATGAACACCGCGATGAAGAACGCCCAGATCCTCGAGAACGCGTACGGCGTGATCGGCATCGAGCTCATGGCAGCGGCGCAGGCGCTCGACTTCCGTGAGCATGTGCTCGGCCGCGGGACGCGGGCCGCGCACGACGTCATCCGACGCCACGTCGCGTTCCTCGACGTGGACCGGCCGCTCCACGTGGACCACACCCGGATGCGCGACCTCGTCCGGTCGGGCGAGATCCTCGACGCGGTGGAGATCGTCGCCGGGTCGCTCGCGTAGGCCGCGCGCGGATGCCGCGCCGGAGCGCGCGGCCCCCCCCGGAGCCCCCGCGCGCCAGCCATCATCCGGGGCGCTGGTATGCCGCGCCGGAGCG
>CAIYQJ010000059.1 GCA_903928275.1 uncultured Chloroflexota bacterium | reverse complement strand
TCGGCGGCCCGCGCGTCGAGCACCGCGCGCATCGCGGCGACATGGGCGGGCGTGGTCCCGCAGCACCCACCCACGATCCGGGCGCCCGCGTCGAGCATCGACGTGGTCATCGCGGCGAAGTAGTCCGCGCCGGCCGCGTAGACGAAGCGGCCCTCGAGGCGCTGCGGGAGGCCGGCGTTCGGCATGATCGAGCGCGGCAGGCCGTCCGCGGCCGCGTCGCCGAACGCCCGCAGCGCGTCGAGGCACGCCGTGGGGCCCGCACCGCAGTTCACGCCGATCGCGTCGACCCCCGCGGCCGCCAGCACCGCCGCCGCGAGGGCCGCGCTCGTCCCGTCGGGGAGCGTCAGCTCCTCGCCGAACGTCAGCGAAGCGAGGATCGGCAGGTCGGCGGCGCGCCTCGCCTCGTCGACGGCCCACAGGAGCGCCGCGAGGTCGGGGTGGGTCTCGAGCACGAAGGCGTCGATGCCACCCTCGAGGAGGCCGTCGATCTGCTCGCGGAAGAGCGCCCGGCCCCGGGTCTCCGACAGGCTCGCCATCTCGTGGGTGGGGATCCCGAGCGGGCCGATCGACCCGCCGACGAACGCATCGCGCCCGACCACGTCACGCGCCTCCCGGGCCACAGCCGCGGCGCGACGGTTGAGCGGCACCACGCGGTCGGCGAGCCCGAACGCGTCGAGACGGTGGCGGTTGGCGCCCAGGGACAGCGTGACGATGAGCTCCGCGCCCGCGTCGAGGTACTCGCGATGGGCCGCGCCCACGAGCTCGGGGCGGGTGGCCGCAAGCTCGTCGAGGCACGCGCGCTGCGGCACGCCGCGGCTGAAGAGGAGCGTCCCCATCCCGCCGTCGGCGAGCAGCGGCCGCGCGGCCAGTCGGGCGCGGAACCGGTCGCGGGGCGTGAGGTCGGACACGGGCGGCATTGTCGCATCAGGCGCCGCGCGAGGGTGGCCGGCGAGCCCGGCCCGGACGGGCGGTGGCCGGCGGAGCGAGCGCGAGCCGCCGAGGCCGCCGGCGGCCGTCCCCGATCGTCAGCCGGCGAGGGCCTGGATGTCGACCGCGATGGCCTGCAGCTCCGCGAGGTCGGGGCCGCGAAGGATGAAGCCGTCGTCGCCGATCGCGGCGGCGAAGACCGGCTCCACGGGCGCGTGGAGGAGAAGCCGGTCGCCGGCCCGGGCGATCGCCTCGTCGTGCGACAGCCGGTACGCCTTGCCGTGCTTGCGACCGGCCCAGAGGCACGCGTACGGCCGGGCCGTCGCGATCTCGGTCGTCCCGTGCACCACGACCCTGGCCCAGGCACGGTAGAAGTCGATCTCGTTCGCGTAGTCCCACATGTCCACGGTCAGCCCGCCCGGCTGGCGCATGTTCACCTCGAGCGCGACGAGGGTCCCGTCCGGCTGCTCGAAGTACTCGAAGTGGAACGGTCGCTCCCGGACATCGAACGCCGCCACGGTCCGCAGGCCCACCGCCCGCACGTGGTCGGGGATCGTGCGCGGGATCCAGTACGTCATGTCGCCGCCCTGCACGACGTCGAGGACGGATGTCGCGTAGGTGAGCGTCGAGTCGAAGACGACCCGGCCGTCGCGGTCCGCCAGCCCGTCGTACGTGACCAGCCGGCCTTCGATGACCTCCTCCACCATGTGGTCCACGGGCGGGACCTCGCCGAGGTACGCCGCGAGGTCGGCCTCGTCCGCGAGGCGATACGTGCCGGCCGCGCCCACGCCGATGTCCGGCTTGGCGATGACCGGGAACCCCACCTCGGCGACGAACCGACGGGCCTCGTCCGGCGTCCGGCAGACGCGGCCGCGCCCGGTCGGGATCCCTGCCGCCTCGAAGACCTGCTTCATGACGGACTTGCGCTTGATGCGGTCCACCTCCGCGGTCCGGATGCCGGGGACGTTGAAGTCCGTCCGCAGGCGGGCGTCGACCTCGAGCCAGTGCTCGTTGAGCGATTCGACCCGGTCGATCCGCCCATGACGGTGGATGAGCCAGCCCACCGCGCGCACGAGGTCGTCGTAGCGGTTCATGTCGTCCACGCGGAAGTAGTCGGCGAGGGCAGCCCGCAGCTCGGGGTCGAGGTGGTCGTAGGGCTCGTCGGCGACGCCGAGGACCGTGGCGCCTTCGTCGCGCAGGCGCATGCAGAACTGCCGGATGTACGGCGGGAAGTGCGGCGAGAGGAAGACGACGTTCACGGTGCGGCCGAGTGTAGAGGTCGAGCCGCCCGACCGCCATCGAGCGCCGGCCGCGGCACGGCACCTTCCGGCCTCGGGGGAAGGCGAGCCGCGGTCAGCCCACGTCCACCGAGATCGTGTGATGCCCCCGCGCGCCGTCCGGCGCCGGGGAGGTGACCTGGTCGGTCTGGACGGTGCCGGTGCCGTCGGTCGCGCGCACCTCGATCGTGTGGTGCCCGGCCGCCGCCGACCACGGCAGCTCCCACTGCACCCACGTCGCCTTCGAGATGGGCTGGCTGGTCCGGGCCTTCTGCCAGTCGCCGCCGTCGATGCGGACCTCGACGCCCGTGACCCCCCGGTCCGGTGCGAACGCCACGCCGGCGATCGAGGCGGGCCCGGCGGCGAGGTGCTTCCCGTTCTCGGGCACGTCGATCCGCGACTGGGTGAGGATGGGCCCGTCCTTGGCCCAGCCGAGCGGGATCCAGTAGCCGTCCACGGCCTCGCGCGTCGTCAGCTGGATCTCCGACAGCCACTTCGTCGCCGAGACGTACCCGTAGAGCCCGGGCACGATGAGGCGAGCCGGGAACCCGTGTGCGGCAGGGAGGGGCTCGCGGTTCATCCCCACGACGACCATCGGCTCGCGCTCCGGCGCCAGCGCCCAGGACGTCGGGAAGCCGACGGTGAAGCCATCGACCGAGCGCCCCACGACCTGTGTCGCGCCAGCCTGCACGCCGGCGGCCTGGAGCACGTCCTTGAGGAGGACGCCGGTCCAGAGCGCATTGCCCACGAGGTTGTCCCCCACCCTGTTGCTGACGCAGGCGATCGTCACGTACTGCTCGTACAGGGGCATGCCCAGCAGCTCGTCGTAGGTGAACGTGAGCGGGTGGTCCACCATCCCGGTCACGTGGAGCTTCCAGGTGGCCACGTCGATGTGCGGCGTGAGGAGGCCCGTGTCGATCTTGTAGAAGTCCTGGTTCGCGGTCACGATCGGCGTGATCCCCGGCACCTGGAGCGACTCGTCCGCGGTGAGCGGCGGGACGCCGGCAGCGGGCACCGGGAGCGACGACGACCCCCCGATCCCCCCGACGGCGGCCGGCAGCTTCGATGACGTGACGACACCCTCGGGGTGCGCCGCATCCAGGAGCGCGCGGCCCGCGCCGCCCACGACGATCGCGCCGCCGAGGGTCCCCGCGGTGGCGATGAGGAAGCGGCGGCGCGGCCAGTCGAGGGCCGCTGCGGCAGGGCGCGCGTCGACGGGCGCGGCGGCCCCATCCGTCGGGCCGGGCTCCGCGGTCGCCGGGCCCGGAGCCGCGCCGAGCTCGGTCGTCGCTGGGCGCTTCAGGCCGAGCAGGAGGCGCAGGACGACGAGCGCGGCGCCCACGGCGATCGCGGCGTTGAGGAGACCGAGCAGGGGCGACGCCGGCGGCACCCGGGCGGCGGCGACCGCCGCGACGATCCCGAACGCGACGAAGACGGCGCCACCGACCCAGAACCGGCGGGACGCCAGGACCCCAGCGACGGCGGAGATCACGACGGCGACCGCGACGACGACGAGGTTGAGGGCGAGCTTGTCGTTCGTGCCGAACAGGGACACCATCAGGTCCTTGGCGCCCGGCGGCTGGAGGTCGATCACGAGGTCGCCGACCGCGACGAGGAGCGAGGGCGCGCCGGTGAGGCCGGCGATGAGCTCCGAGGCGGCGATGGCCACGGCACCGGCGGACGCGCCGGCAAGGGCAGCCGCCCACAGAGGCGGGCGCGGAAGAACAGAGGGGACGCTCACACGCGCAGGGTATCCGAGAACCGCGGATCGTTCGCCGAACGGCCTCGCGGGGCGCCGGCGAGCCGATCGCGCGGGCCGTGCGCCGGCGACGCCGCGGTCACCGCCCTACGTCCGCCTCCAGCCCGGCGAGGAGGACGTCCACGCCCAGGCGATACGCCTCCGCGACGTCGCCGCCGAACCGGAAGGCGCCCGCGGCTTCCATGCTCGCGAAGCCGTACGCGAACGCGGTCACGACACGCGCCGCGGGCAGCGACCGCTCCTCGCCGACGATCGCGCGGACGGTCTCGAGGACCGGTCGAGCCGCCTCGGCCTGTGCGGCAGGGGTGGGCTCGGCACCGGGCGTGGCGCCCGCGAACAGCAGGGCCGCCGAACGTGGCGTCGCCAGGGCGAACGAGCGGTATGCGGCCGCGAGCGCGCGGAGGCGTTCCGACGGGTCCGGGCCGGCCCGCTCGGCCGCCGCCGCCACGAGGTCCCCGAGATCGAGCGCCACGGCCGTCGCGACCGCGGCGAGCAGATCGCCCCGGTCGCGCACGTGCTTGTACAGCGAGGGAGGCCTGATCCCGACGCGCCGCGCGACCGCGACCATCGAGACGGCGTCCAGGCCGCCCTCCTCGAGGAGCTCCCGGGCCGCGGCGATGATGGCGGGGAGCGACGTGCGGGCGCGGGCCGGGCTCAACGGCCCGACTCGTCGGCCGCGGCCGTCATGCCCACCGGCCCGCCCCCAGTGGCGCCCGCGGGTCGCGGCGTCCGGCCGAGCCGTCCCAGGTGCGTGTCCGCGAAGGCCGTGGGGTACTTGAGCCCGTACCCCGCGGCCCGGTCCATCCCGGTGTGCGCCACGAGGACCGCTCCGACGAGCGCGACCTCCGGCGACCCGAGCCACCACGCCAGGGCGAGGACGGCGACCCCGACCGCCCAGTTGTGGGCGAGGTTGTACAGGAGGGCGCCGGGACGCGGTCCCGCGAGATACCCGGCCATCGACACGTCCACCGCCAGCAGCAGCGGAACGAGCCACAGGATGTTGCCGCCGAGGTGGAGGTAGAGGCCGGCGCCCGCCGCGAGGGCCGCCAGTCCCTCGGCCCGCAGGAGGATCCGCGGCATGCCCGTGACCGCGTGGAGGCTCTGGGCCGAGGCCGTGTCGGCGCGTTCGCCGATCCTCGCCGCGGTCGCTGCGCTGTTCGTCGCCGTTTCCGTCGTCATCGTCGTCATCTCTCCGGTCTGTGCGTGGCAGTCATCGCGTCGTGTCGGCGCGGGTCGCCCGCCGGACCGTCGCCCGCCAGGCCATCGCCGGGCTCCCGTCACCCGCCGGGCCGTCGCCCGCCGAGCCTTCGCCCGGCGTCATGGCTATGCTACGTCGCCTTCATGGCTACTGTCAATAGCCGACCTCCCGTCAGCAGCCGCCGTGGCAGAGCGGGGTGGGAAGACATCTGGCCATCGCCCATCGAACCGGCATGCGACCCACACGAGACCCACACATCCGGGTGCGAACGTGATCCCAGTCAAGCAACCACCCGGGCGTCCCGGGCTTCGCACACGGGAGACACCATCACCATGCTTCGCAGGGGACTCCTCGGGGTCTTTCTCCTCGGCCTCGTCGCGGTCGTCGGGGGACTCATCGGCTACCAGGTCGGCCTCACCTCCAGCGCCGCTGCTGCGGGTACCACGGTCATCGTGACCGGCGGCTTCCCGGGCCTCGGGTTCCTGTTCTTCCTCCTCTTCGTCGGGTTCGTCTTCTTCGCGCTCGCCGGCGCGCGACGGGGACGATGGGGACACGGCCATGGGCCATGGGCCGGCCCCGGCGGCCCCGGTGCCCCGATGGGTCCCGGCGGCCCCGGTCGCTCCGGTCCGCTCGGCGGTCCGGGTGACCCGTCCGATCCCCGCCGGCAGTGGATCGCCGAGATCCACCGCAGCCTCCACGCCGACGACTCGGCCGCGGCCCGACCTCCGGACGCCACCCCCGCCGGCTGACCGGCGGCTCCCCCTCCCCATCACGACGTCGGCCGGGTATCCTCGGCCGGCGTCGCCTCATCTCGCCCCGACCCACTTCCGGAGCGCCATGCGCACGATCCTCGTCGTCGAGGACGAGCCGCAGATCGCCGCACTCGTCCGCGACTACCTCGAGCACGCCGGCTTCGCCGTCCTCCTCGCCGGCGACGGCGAGTCGGGGCTGGCCGCGGCGCACGCACAGCGGCCGGATGCCGTCATCCTCGACCTGGGGCTGCCCGCCATCGACGGGCTCGACGTCATCCGGGCCCTCCGACGCGGATCTCCCGTCCCGATCGTCGTCCTGACGGCGCGCGGCGACGAGAGCGATCGCGTGGCCGGCCTCGAGCTCGGCGCGGACGACTACGTCGTGAAGCCCTTCAGCCCGAAGGAGCTCGTTGCACGGGTCCGCGCCGTGCTTCGGCGCGTCGAGGCGGCCGCGCGGCCCACGGATCGCGTCGTCGTCGGCGACCTCGACGTGGATCTTGGTCGCCATCGCGTCACGGCCGGCGGCCGCGTCGTCACGCTCACGCCGACCGAGTTCGAGCTCCTGGCGACCCTCGTGCGCGAGCCCGGGCGCGTGTTCACCCGCGGTCAGCTCCTCGACGCGGTCCACGGGTTCAGCCTGGAGACGTACGAGCGGGCGATCGACGGACACGTGAAGAACCTCCGCCGGAAGCTCGAGCCCGACCCGGGTGCCCCGCGGTACATCCGGACGGTGCACGGCGTGGGCTACGCGCTCGCGGAGCCCGGGGCTGCTCGGGAGCCGGGAGCGTGAGCGACGGCGGGGAGCGCCGAGGTCTGCCTGACCGCGCATCGTGGGAGCGCCGCCGCGGCCCCCGGCATGCGACCGGGTTCGTCGGCTGTCTCCTCCTGGCCCTGGTCCTCTTCGTGGGCCTCGTCACCGCGCTCGCCACCTGGGTCGCCGCCACGGTGCTCGGCGTCGTGGCGCCCGGCAGCGGAGCGTCCGCGCCCACGGCGCTCGCGGTGGTCCTCGTGCTCGTCGTCTCGATCGCCGCGGGCACACGGATCTTCGGACGTGCCGTCGGGCCGCTCGCGTCGATCGCGGACGCCACGGAGCGCCTCGCCGACGGGGAGCCCGGCGTGAGGGTGCCGGTCGGGGGGCCGCGTCCGGTGCGCCGGCTCGGCGCCTCGTTCAACGCGATGGCCGAGCGCCTGGACCGATCCCGGAGCGACCGCCAGTCCCTGCTCGCGGACGTGACCCACGAGCTTCGGACGCCGCTGGCGGTCATCGGCGGGAGCGTAGAGGCGATGCTCGACGGCGTCCATCCGCGCGACGACGCGCACCTCGCCGGTGTCCTCGCCGAGACGGCCGTCATGAGCCGGCTCCTCGACGACCTGCGCACCGTCTCGCTCGCGGAGGCCGGGGCGCTCCCGCTCTACCGCGAGGAGGTGGACGTCCCGCGCCTTCTCGCCGACGTCGCCGCGGGTCACGAGGCCGCTGCCCGCGAGGCTGGAGTCTCGCTGGACGTGGCGCCGGGGCCGGCGATCCGGCTCGACGCGGACCCGGTCCGCCTCCGCGAGGTCGTCGCGAACCTCGTCGTCAACGCGATCCGTCACACGCCGAGCGGGGGCTCGGTCCGGGTCGGCGCGCGCGTGGACGGGGCGTGGGTGGAGGTGACCGTCGCCGACACGGGCGAGGGGATCCGTCCCGCGGACCTCGAGCGCGTCTTCGACCGCTTCGAGCGGCGCGCCGACGGCGGCGGGAGCGGCCTCGGGCTGACGATCGCGCGCGATCTCGTCGCGGCGCACGGCGGGACGATCCGGGCCGAGAGCGACGGCGTCGCGGGCCACGGGACCACGTTCCGGGTCCGGATCCCCCGTCTCGACTGACGCCGCGCACCGGGTCGCCCGCATCCGAGCCGGGGTTGGGCACGGCGGGGCGGCGGCACCGCGGCACGGCGGCACGGCGGCGTGGCCGCGCCGTCTCACCAGGACGGCACGACCTGCGTCGCGAGCCAGGTCTCCGGTTCGACGCGCGCCCGGATCACGTGCGCGCGGCCGTGCCGGACCGCGACCTCCGCGGGCACCGGGTGCGACAGGAAGAGCGGCATCGACTCGGTGAACCCGTAGGCGCCGGCGTCGAGGACGGCGATGACGTCGCCCGCGTCCGGCAGCGGCAGCGTCGCGGAGGCGGCGAGGACGTCGAGGCCCGAACAGAGTGGCCCCGCGATCGTGACGGGCCGCGAGCTGTCGCGACGCCGGCGCGTCCCGAGCACCCGGACGCGGTGCTCCTGCCCTACGAGGGCCGGCCGCAGGAGGTGGTGGATGCCGCCATCGAGGACCGCCACATGGCCCTCGCCGGCGCGCTTGCGGTCGACCACGCGGGCGAGGTAGGCGCCGGCGGGACCCACGAGGAACCGTCCCGGCTCGATGAGGAGCCGCATGCCGCGGGTGTCGTGCGCGACCGCCCAGCCCTCCGCGGCCCGTGAGACACGACGCCCCAGGTCGACCAGGTCCAGCGGCTCGTCCACGGGGCCGTACGGGACCCCGAGCCCGCCGCCCGCGTCCACGAGCCGGAGCGGCGCTCGCGCGGCCACGGCGACCTCCCGGCCCAGCTCCACGGTCTCGATGACGTGAGCCTCGAGAGCGGCCGCGTCCGTCACGTTCGATGCGCCGAACCGGTGGACCCCGAGGACGTCGAGGTGCTGCGATCGCCCTGCCGAGCGTGCCGCCGCGAATAGGTCGGCGTCGGCCATGCCGAACTTGCCGGCACCCCCGTCGCCGACGATCCTGACCCGCTCGACGCGCGACGATCCGTCGACCGACGCGCGGAGGAGGACCGGGACGTGCCGGCCCCGGTCGGCGGCGATCCGCTCCAGCCGCGCGAGCTCGCCGAGGCTCTCGACCGTCACCGCACGCACCCCCGCGTCGACGGCCGCGGCGAGCTCGTCGTCCCGCTTGCCCGGCCTGGTGACGACGATCCGCCCGGCCGGGATGCCGGCCCGGAGCGCCGTCGCGAGCTCGCCGCCGGACGCGACGTCCACTCCGAGGCCGAGCCCGCCGATGAACGACACGACCGCGAGGGCGGGGTTCGCCTTCATCGCGTACGCGATGTCGACGACCCCCGGGAGGACGGAGCGAAGCGCCGAGACCCGTCGCTCGATGACGTCCATGTCGTAGACGTAGAGCGGCGTCCCGAATCGCGACGCCAGCTGGTCGGCCGACAGCCCCGCGACGAGGTCGCCATCGAGGATCTCGACGCGACCGGCCATCACCGCAGCGCCTCCTCGAGCGCTACCCGCGCGCCCGTGCCGGGATCCCGTCGCTTCACGATGAGCGCCACGGTCATCCCGAGGCCGTGCTCCGCCGCGAACGGACCGGGCAGCGTGCGGGTCCCGGGGACGACGACCGCGCCGGGCGGCACCTCGAGTGGCGCCTCGCGCGACCCCGCGAGCGTCCGTCCCTCGACGAGGTCGTAGAGGCGCGAGCTGCCCGTGAGCGTCACCCCGGCGCCGATCACGGCGCCCGCCCCGACGCGGACGCCCTCGAGGAGGAGGGCGCCGGCACCGACGAAGGCGTCGTCCTCGACGATGACGGGCCGCGCCCCGGGCGGCTCGAGCACGCCACCGATCACGACGCCCGCTGCGAGGTGGACCCGTGCGCCGACCTGGGCACAGGAGCCCACGAGGACGTGCGAGTCGATCATCGTGTCCCGGCCCACCCAGGCCCCGATGTTCACGAACGCCGGCGGCATGACCACCACCCCCGGCGCCAGGTGCGCGCCGGCCCGCACGCTCGTCCCCCCCGGCACGATCCGCACGTCGGGGTCGTCGAGCCGGTGGAGCGGCAACCCCGCGCGATCCCGGAATCGCATCGGGCCGGCCGTGGCGCCGACCGTCGCCCGGTCGGCGAAGCACCGCAGGATCGCGGCCTTCACCTCGGGGTCCACGCGCCAGCCGCCTGCCGCGGCCGGGTCCGGGCGGGCGGCCCGCACCTCGCCCGCCTCGAGAGCCGCGAGGAGCGCGGCCCCCTCGGGGATCGTCGGGGGCGCCGCGACCCCGTCGGACCCCTCGCGGCCCACGGGCGTCACGGCGGTCACGCGGCGCCCTCTGCCCGGGCCGCGTCGGGGGACGCCTCGAAGCGGACGGCGTACGGATCGAGGACGTGGAGCTCCCGCAGGAGACCGGCCAGGCGCTCGCGCTCCGCGAGCTCGAGCGGGAGGAGCGGCGCGCGGAGCCGATCGGTCGGGAGGATGCCCATGAGGGCGAGGGCCGCCTTCACCGGGACGGGATTCGGGCCGCCACGGAAGTTCGCGAGGAGCAGCGGCAGCCACCGCTCGTGGATGCGGCGGGCTCCGTGCCAGTCGCCGCCGAGGCCGGCCGCACACAGCGCGGCCATCTCGGCCGGGATCTCGTTCGACGCGACGGAGACGACCCCGTTGCCGCCCATCGCGAGGATCGCGAGCGTCGCCGCGTCGTCCCCTGCGAGGACGGCAACGTCGGCGGGCCGGTCCCGGCAGATGCGCGCGATCTGCTCGAGGTTCCCGGACGCCTCCTTCACCGCGACGACGCGCGGGTGCTCGGCGATGCGGAGGAACGTATCGGCCTCGACGTTCGTGCCGGTCCGGCCGGGCACGTTGTACACGACGATCGGCAGGTCGCCCTCGTCGGCGACGGCTCTGAAGTGGGCCTCGAGCATCCGTTGGTCCGGGCGGTTGTAGTAGGGCGCGACGATGAGCGCGGCGTCCGCGCCGAGCTCGGCGGCTCGCCTGGTGGCGCGGATCGTGGCGGCGGTGTCGTTCGAGCCCGTCCCGGCCACGACCGTCGCGCGCCGGCGCCACGGACGCCCGTTGCGCAGGTCGACGGTGATCGCGATGAGCCGATCCCGCTCGTCGCTCGACAGCGTGGGGCTCTCGCCGGTGGTCCCGCACGGGACGAGGCCGTCGATACCTGACTCGAGCTGCCACGTGACGAGCCGCCGGAACGCGACTTCGTCGAGCGAACCGTCTTCGCCGAACGGGGTCACGAGCGCGGTGAAGGCACCCCGCAGGCGCGGGCCGCGAGGATCGGGACGGCGGATGGCGTACGGCATCGGGGTCTCCTTTCGAGAGTCCGGGTCACGTGTGCGATTCGAACGAAGAGAGGTGGGAGCGGAACACCTGTGGGCGGACGAGCGGCCCGCCGAGGTGGATCAGCGGGTCGCCATGGCGACCTCCGGACTGCCCGCCAGGAGGTCGTCGACGACGACGTCGAAGGAGTGGATGCCGCCCGCCCGGGTCGCCGCCGTCAGCCAGTCGACGGCGGCCACCGCACCGGCCGCGTAGGCGGAGCGGTCGCGGGACGTGTGCCGGAGCTCGACAGACTCGCCGGGCGCATCGAATCCGACGAGATGGGACCCAGGGTTCGCACCCGCCCGGATGCCCACGACCTCGAGCGCCTCGGGGTCGGACGCGGCGGCCGGACCCTCGGCCACGCGGCGAAGACGCGGATGTTCTCCCACGATCCGGGCCGCCAGGGCCCGCGCCGTGCCGGAGGGCCGGTCCATCTTCCCCCGACGGTGCCACTCGACGAGGTACGGGTCGAAGGCTGCGACCGGGCCGTAGAGGGCCACGGCGGCGTCGACCAGCCGTGCGAACAGCGCCATCCCCACGCTCAGGTTCGCGGCGGCGACCGCGGCGGCGCCGTCCTCCTCCAGCATCCGCGCGACGCGGGGTCGGTCGGCCTCCCACGCGGTGGTGGCGATGACGAACCGCCGGCATCCCGCCTCGAGTGCGGTGGCGAGGTTCGAGGCGACGGCGTCACCGCGGCTCGCCTCCACGACGACGGCCGCTCCGGCGAGGTCCGCCGGATCGTGCCGGGCGCGAGCGGGCGCGTCCCCCGCAGGAGACGCCTCGCCGGTCGGCCGCCCCAGGACACGCGCGGTCAACGACCGCTCCGCGCACGCGGTGGCGATCGCCCGCCCCAGCGGGCCGTCGCCCAGGATCACGATGTCCATCCGGTCGCCCCTCGCGTTCCTTGCCGGGACGCGGAGCCCGTGAGACCGGAGGTCCGTTCGCCGTCGGGCGAATCGAAAAGGCCGCGGTCACCCGTTGGTGTCCGCGGCCCTCGGAGCCTCCGTTCCCTGGAGGCCCCGGTCGCATCTCGTGTGGCGCGCCGTCAGAGCCCCAGGGCCCGTGCCTCCCGGCAGGGCCGCCAGAGCTTCTGCTTCGCCTCGATGGAGACGACACGGCGGTTCATGCGGCGCATCGTAGCCGACGACCCGGTCGTATGCAACCGTCTCGGCCGCCTGCCGCGGAATATTCATCGTGCATACGGCGGGGCGTCACAGACCGCGGGACCGGGTATGCGACGTCGCCGACCACGGCGCGCGTGGGCCCACCCGATCCGTCCCGTTCCGCAACCCAAGCGAGACCCGGGCGGCATCGACGATGCGGAGCCGCGTCCGTACGTTGGGGGCCTGGACGCCGGCGATCCCGGGCCGGCGCCCCATCCAGGCAGCCCGGGGGACGGGGCGATCCAGATGCCCGATCTGAACCAGGAGCGAACGAGCGCGGCCCCGGCCCTCGCGGAGCGCCAGCCGGACGCGAGCGTCCTCAC
Organism: uncultured Chloroflexota bacterium; assembly: GCA_903928275.1. Lineage (GTDB taxonomy): Bacteria > Chloroflexota > Limnocylindria > Limnocylindrales > CSP1-4 > CAIYQJ01. Next base: position 3,110 of record CAIYQJ010000059.1, on the reverse strand, counting down.
GTGCTCGGCATGCGGATGCCGGCTCACGGCACGCGACCGGACGGACGGCGTGGGGCCGGACGCGGCATGGCGTCACTTCCCCGGCGCCTGGGGACACGACGCCCGCGGTTGCCTCGTCGCCTGCGTCGACGAGCCGCACAGGATGGCCTCGGCCCACCGAGCCGCCGCCTGAGTCGCGCGCGCGCCGGCTCGCGGGGCGGGAGAATGGGGCCTCGCGCGGGACCAGGCCGCGGGGATCGGAGGGCGTGGGATGCGGATCGCGATCATCGGGGCAGGGAATGTCGGCGGGGGGCTCGGCGCAGGGTTCGCTGCCGTCGGCCACGAGGTGGTCTTCGGGGTGCGCGATCCCGACAGCTCGAAGACGGCGGCGGCGCTCAACGCGCTCCCGGATGCACGGGCCACGAGCCCGTCCGAGGCGATCGACGGCGCGGACGTCATCGTCTTCGCGCTGCGCTGGGACGCCGTGCCGTCGACCGTGGCCGCGCTGCCGTCGCTCGCCGGCCGGATCGTGGTCGACGCGATGAACCGGTTCGATGGGGATCCGACGCGCAGCACCACGCAGGACCTCGTGGCACTGGTGCCGGGCGTGAAGGTGGCGAAGGCGTTCAACACGATCGGGTTCGAGAACTACGCCACTGCCCGCGAGCGCACGACGCCCGCCGCCATGTTCGTCGCCGGCGACGACCCCGACGCCAAGCGCGTCGCGATGGGTCTCGCGGCCGACCTCGGCTTCGCGCCGGAGGACGCCGGAGGCCTCGCGAACACGAAGGCGCTCGAGGCGATGGTCGTCGTCTGGTTCGCGCTGACACAGGCGCACGGGCGCGGGGTCGCGTTCGCCATCTCGCGAGGCTGACCGACCCCCGGTCGCGTGTGGGGCGGCCCGCCTCCGCCCCTCGCCGGCCGACCGCGCGCGACCCGCCTACCCGAGCATCGACCCGCGCACGAGGATGCCGCCCGGTCCACCCACGCGAGCGACGGCCTCGCCGGAGAGCGCATCCGCAGGAGGCAGCGCAGGCGCGTCCTGGCGGTGCGCCGGGCGACCTATCGCACGAGCGAGACGCCGTGCGTCTCGTGGGCGGCGCGTGCGTCGACGGCCGGCGAGAGTGGTGGGCGCGGGCCCCGAACGCCACTACAATCCTCCGACGTGCCGCGCGCACGGCGATACCGGTGGGAGGGGCATCGTGAGGACACGCGGCGTTGGGGCGGACGGGCCGCCCGGCCGTGACCACCGACGACGGCCGGGACCGGCGCGGACGTCGTTCGTCGGACGCGAGGCCGAGGTCCGATCGCTCGTCGGCCTGTTGCGCTCGCCGGACGCGCGCCTCGTCACGATCACCGGGCGGAGCGGCGCCGGCAAGACTCGCCTCGCGGCCGAGACGGCCCGTCGCGTGGGTGGCGAGCGGCCCGGCGGCGCCGTCATCGCTGATTGCTCCTCGATCGACGACCCGGATCTGCTCGTGGCGGCGGTCGCGGGCGCGTTGGACCTGACCGTCGTCTCGGGGCAGTCGCCAGCCGACGCCCTGCGGCGGAGCCTCCAGTTCGAGCCGACGCTCGTCATCGTGGACGACGTCGACCATGTGCCCGACGGGATCCTGGCTCTGCTCGACATCCTCGACGAATGCCCGGGCACGCACCTGGTCGCGACGGCCGCGGCGCCGCTGCGTGTGCGCGGTGAGCACGTGGTCCGGCTCGGGACCCTGCCCACGCCCCCGGTCGACGTCACGGACCCGGACGCCCTGCTGCAGGCGCCGGCTGTCGCGCTCTTCTGCGAGCGCGCGACCGCAGTCGACGCGGACTTCCGGTGCACCGCGGACAACGCGGTCGCGGTCGCGGGACTCGTCGAGCGCCTCGATGGCCTGCCACTCGCGATCGAGCTCGCCGCCGCGCGTGTGACGACGCTCTCGCCCGCGGCCCAGCTCGAGATGCTCGGCGACGGCTCGTCGCTGGACCTGGCGCCGCTCGGGATCGCCGAGCGGACCGGTCGGCGGACAGAGCTGCGGTCCGCGATCGCGTGGAGCCACCGTCTCCTCGGGAAGCGCGAGCAGGCGCTGTTCCGTCGCATGGCGGTGTTCGAAGGCGGGTGCTCGCTCGAGGCGCTGCGCGAGGTCTGCGCCGATCGAGCATGGGGTTCGGCCGGCTTCCTCGACGCCCTCACGACCCTGGTGGACGTGCACCTCGTCGAGCCGGATGTCGCATCGCGCGTGCCGCGCTATCGCCTCCTGCCGACGGTCGCGGACTATGCTCGCGAGCGGCTCGACGACGCGGGCGAATCCGAGCACCTGGCGGCTCACCACACCGGCTGGTTCGCGGCCTTCGCGCGGCGGGCGGCGGGGCTGGACGAGCGGAACCAGCTGGCGCTGCTCGTCGCCGATCGCCGCAACCTCCACGCGGCACTCGAACGCCTCGTCGCGACCCCGGGCGACCTCGTGCCAGGACTCCAGCTGGCCGCGGACCTCGCACCCCTCTGGTTCCGCCAGGGGCTCTTCCCGCGCACCCGAGCCACGTTCGACGCGCTGCTCGCCGAGGCGCAGGAGACACACGTGCCGGCGGAGGTCCACGCCCGGGCGCTGCTGTGGCGAGCCCTGATCGGGGCCGACGAGCCCGTCGAGGACGACCGACACACCACGTCCGAGCGGCTCGACGTCGGCCTCCGGCTCGCGCGGGCTTCCGGGTCGGACGATGCGCTCCTGTTCGGCCTGTCCTGCGTGATCGGGACGCTGTTCGCTATCCGCGACATGGGAGCCGCCGCGGCGGCCGCGCAGGAAGGGCTCGCGCTCGCACGCCGGATCCGGGACGAGCGCTGGCAGGTCCGGTTCACGTGCTGGGCCGGCGTGGTCGCACAGCAGACGGGCGACACGGAGACCGCAGCAAGGCTGGGGGCCGAGTCGCTCGAGCGGGCCACGCGTGGCGGCGACCTGAGCACGGTCGTTCGGGCCTCGCTGCTGCTCGTGGGGCTGCCGCGCGGGACACCGGGCGTGCCCGATCCCGTCCCGGCTCGCGAGACGCTGCTCGCGATCTGCCGCGACATCGGCGACGTCGTCGCCGAGGGTTGGGTGCTCGGAGGTCTCGCCTGGGCCGCGCTCGCGGCCGGCGACCGAGCCCGCGCCGCG